>JAPPQH010000015.1 GCA_028817035.1 Candidatus Campbellbacteria bacterium
TAGAGCACCTGGCTTCGGACCAGGGGGTTGTGGGTTCGAATCCTGCCAGGCGCACCTCCATTTACTATCGCTCGTGGCTTCGCCACTCGCTTGGTTTTGCTCGCAATCGCTCACTTCGTTCGCTTCTATTTATTATCGCTCGCTCGTTCCACTCGCTCGCTTGACGCAACTCATAAATTCGTTGCGGTCGGACTTACATCCCAACAATCTATTACATTCGCAGGCTCGTTGCGGTCAGACCCAGACTTTTAAAATAATGGTATAATTATAAAAATGAATGTAAAAATACTCGTAGTCATATTAATTGTAGTCGCTGTCGCAGCAGGTGTTTTTATTGTCTCCCAACCTTCACTCAAACAAACCCCACAAAATCCAATTGTAGACATATCACCTACGCCTGAACCAACCCCCACCCCAACCCCCACCCCAACCCCTGACACCACACCTGAACCAACCCCTGACACCAACCCTGACTCACCAGCTTCGCCAAATGACAAATCAGACGAAAGTAAAACAACAACAAAAGACCCAAAAGATGGGGCAAAAATTTTAATAGACAACTTAGTAGACGCTAACAATCAATTTGCACTTGATATATACTCCGAGCTCATCAAACAAGAGAAGGGAAATATATTTTTCTCACCATACAGCATCTTTGTTGCACTGGCAATGGTTTATGAAGGCACCAAAGGAAAAACTGCAGAAGAGATACAAAAGACTTTCCATTTCCCAAAAGAAGACAAAACAAGAAGAAATTCCTTTGCCACAACTCACAAACGATTGAATGCAAAAAATGCTAAATACAAACTAAGTATCGCCAACGCCCTATGGGTTCAAAAGGATTACAAGTTATTAAAAACCTATCTTGATACCGTCAAAAAATATTATGATGGAAATGCAACCAACCTTGACTTTGTTGGGGCTACAGAAGAATCAAGAAAAACAATAAATTCATGGGTTGAAAAACAGACAAACGACAAAATCAAAAATCTCTTTCCAGAAGGAAGCCTTGACCAACTTACTCGCCTTGTTTTGACTAATGCAATTTATTTCAAAGGCAGCTGGGACGAACAATTTGATAAGAGTTTGACAAGAGAAGAGGATTTTTATGTTAATGCTGATAATGTCGTTCAAGTAAAAATGATGAGAAAAGAAGAAGAAGAACTGTTTAAATATACAGAGACAGACAACGCACAAATCATAGAACTACCCTACAAAGGAAAAGATCTGTCAATGTTAATCTTTTTACCAAAAGAAAAAGACGGAATAACATCTTTGGAAAATTCATTATCTATCCAAAATATTAATGAGTGGAGGAAGAATCTGCAGACACAAGAGGTATATGTGTATATACCCAAGTTTACTTTTAACGCGCGATACTCACTTAACAACACTTTATCAAAATTAGGTATGCCAACCGCATTTACCCCTGGAGCAGCCGATTTGTCAGGCATTGATGGTTCAAAAAACCTTTATATCGGAAGCGTTGTTCACCAGGCATTTGTTGATGTAAATGAAGAAGGGACAGAAGCTGCCGCTGCTACTGGGGTGAGTGTGAGTCTTAGCGGAGCATCCCCACCGCCACCCATCTTTCGTGCCGACCACCCCTTCATTTTTGTAATTCAAGAGAATAAAGAACAAAACATTTTGTTTCTTGGCAAGGTGGTGAATCCTGCAAGTTAAGTTTCATTACACACTCACAAAATAAATCCCGACGGACGAACGGAATAGGTTGCTGAGGTATAAGTCCGACCGCAACGAATTTATGAGTTGCGTCAGCGAGTGGCGAAGCCACGAGCGATAATAATAAAATGGGATATAAAATGGAAAGAGCCAGGGACCAGCATTGTGTGCTGGTGTTCCTGGCTCTTGGACGGGGTTCCCATAAGGCGAAAGATAATCTCTCAATCTATCACCTCGGCGGTGGGGGAACAAGTAGTTCGCGTCGGCGAACTAGTAAATATTACAAGGGGTGTTGTTGCAGCAACTCGGCTGCCCGACGTTGATTACAATCATATCGCATTCCCTCCTTTTTGGGTTTCTCATATCAAAGGTGCAACGGCAATACAATACTTGGATTGCCTCTACTTACATCCTATCATACCCCCTTGCTGATGTCAACCCCCACCCCGACCCACCCAAAAACAAACCCCCAAGGCACACATGTGCCTTGGGGGGTGGGAGTTCTTGCGAGAAGACTGTTGGTTCAGCCGCCGATTGTGTCATACATAGAAGTCGGTGGCTCATAGTCCCACGTATCCTGCTCAGCCATATCACCTGCAATCTTCTCTGCTTTGTTCCACGCTTCCTCCTCAGAATCGTAGGGCGATGACAGGTAAAATTTTTTCCCTGTCCCAACAAACCCGACTACCTGCCAAACGGAAGAAGGATGAGCCTTCACTTCTTCTACAGAAAACTCACATATGTTGTGTGCAAGCAGGGATTCCAGAGATTCACTACTGCATCTCTCAAAGACGTCTACAAAGTAGCATCGTAGCGACCCCACCAATTCTTTTCGTTTTGCATCTGCATCAGAAAAATTTTCGCAAGACTTTGACAGGTAGTGTCTACGAGCGCGGGTTTCTCCTTTGGGAGTACCTAAAAAATCCACGATATCCCCAATTACTCGCCACACACAGCCATCGTATTCTGTGTAGATCCTTGAAAGTTTGTATGGGTTGAGAATATGGGTGGGTTTACCAGCATAATCTCGTTCCCCATATGATTTTAAACATATCATCTCTTCACCTCCTGTTCCTTTTTCTACACGGCAAATCCGTGCAGTCCAACCACATATTAAACTATTAAAAATAGTTTGTCAAACATCAAAATCAATCGCAGACCCAATTCTGCCAATCAATTATTTAACTTGCACCAACGCAGCATTTACTGACTTGTGTTTACTGACTATGTATAAATACAGAGGAAGTAGTATTACGATAAAAATCAATCCCAAGTATATAAATCCGTATTGATACGACAATCGTTCAATTGTGAAACCGATACCAAAACTTGCTATCGCAGCGATAATTTGAATGATTTGTGCTTGGATTGATAACAGCGTAGATTTGAATTTACTTGTTTTTATAATATCAATCAAGTAGCTATTATCAACCCTATTCAACCCCCACCGAACTGCATCTATAACAATAAATGTTGCGACTGCAACTTGCCACGATGAAATAAAGCCCAAAGTTAGAATGAGAAGCGTATAAAAAATCAGCTGAAATCTGTAAAACCCAAAAAGCGACACCCTTTCTCTGATCTTTCCGCTATAAGCAGTCAATAATGAAGCAAACATTCTTCCCAAACCAAAAAGTACACCATACCAAATAACAGGCACTTCCAAAAATACTTGGTATGGAGCACGAAAGCCCTCAATACCAAACACAACCCCAGCAATAATTCCAGAAAACAAGGCGAAAACAAAAAAGTTTAAACGACAACCTTCTTTAACAACTTGCTTGAACTTCGTAACTTGAATTTCTTTTATCTTCTCTTGTGGAACAGACGGAGACACCAAAAGCGCAGCAGCGATTATGCCGATAACATTAAACACAAGTGCTACGACAAAAGGCGCTTTGAAACTGATGCTCACAAGAAAGGGCGTGAGTACTATGAATATGATAGGAACCATCAAACCAATTGAGCTTATCTTTCCCATAATTTTTGCATATTCATTTTCTCTTTTGAGAGCTTGCAGTGTCTCATACATAAAAGCATTACCAGTTCCACCAAAAAAGGCATATCCAATACTCATAAACACACCTCCAAGAATGAGAAAACCAATACTGTTCGCAAAAAGGAAAAAGAGTGTAGATGCGAGCATAAACAACCGCGACAACACGAGCGCTGTCTTGTGTCCGATTTTGTCAGACAGATACCCACTTGGAATCTCAAAAATGACTTGCGAAAAACTTCCAATAAGCAAGATGATACCAATACCCTCTGGCGTAACACCGGGGATTGTTAAATAGTAAGCACCAAGAATCGCAAGAAAAACCCTCTTGTTTGTGATTAAGAAAAGAGTGTATTTCCAAATATTTGATTGGAGATTTTTTTCTATCATTCTCTGAATTGTCGCAAGTGTGGAGTTGCGGTGCGAGTAGGGAGAATCGAACTCCCGTTATATCCTTGGCAAGGATACGTTCTACCACTAAACTATACTCGCAAGTGAGGTTAAATATTAAAAAACAAGTTTTTTAATATTTACACCGAGCGCCGCGAATATATCCCCAAGATATACTCGCAAGTGAGGCGAAGTCATCACCTCTTTTCTATAATATCAAAAACACAAAATAAATAAAACACCCAAAAACAAACCCCCAAGGCGCACCTGCGCCTTGGGGGATGTCGTCTCTGACCCACAAGTCCCCTTGGTTTGTTTAACCGTTAAGAAGGAACAAATACATCCATGTGGGTCTTAAATATGCCCTGACCACAGCTTGCCTCCTGTACCACACCGCTTTCTCCCTCCCTGGGCTTTCTTTCACCAATGGAGCGAACAGTGAGTGACCTTGGGTCTGCCCCTGTCGCAGACAAAATAACCTGGTAAAGCCCGCTAAGGCTGTGGTTCTTTGTCTCTCTGTATGCCTTAACGACCCTATACTCATCACCCTCTGCTTGATCTGGTATAATCTCACAGTTTTCGGGTTCAATGGGCTTGGAATCGTTTCTTGCACCGGGAGCAATCATCTCCCCCAATGACATTCTGGCATCATGAAGGGCTGAGCAACCAGACAACAAGACGACGAAAAGAAAAAGAGCAAAAGTATGCAAAGTGCGCATAATACACCCCACTGTTTTCTTTACCGCACAGCCAATCTGCACAGCTAATATTAAAAGTTAGCATATAGTATAAAATTTGTCAAACACATTCTTTAGGCAACAAAAAAACCACGCCTACGCGTGGTTTCAAAATAAAAATATAGAGGTGGAGAAGAAAGGTCGCAGAGCATGTGCTCCGTACCCAAGGAGGAGGCACGACCCACCTCTCCACAATAGAGAGAAAACTCGTAGAATACCAACACGACTTCTCCCCCATTCAAAGGAATAACCCTTCAAACATTAAAATTGTATAGTACACAAAAATATCCGTCAACAACAAAAAAACCACGCCTATGCGTGGTTTCAAAATAAATGGTGGAGGGAGAGGAGCTATGTCACCGCATGGCGAACCATGCGTAATGCCGTACACAACCCATCCCCTCCACGCACCGCTAACGAAACGACATGGATAACTCCTGCAGAAGGAGGACCACATTGCTTCATTTATTATGATATACCCTGCTAAAATATCTGTCAATATCCAGATTCTCTCAAGGTCAGATTTATAATCAATCACTCTATCCCCCACTTTTAGTATTAAAAAAAGGGATTGCAATTATCAGCACCATGCCTTCATTGGTAGATGAGGTCTAAAACCAACAACCGCAATCCCTTGGCTTTAGTGTAGGACTCCCGATTGCAATAAAAGATTGTACCTACGAGCCAATAATAACATTACACCAATTATCTCTTTTTGTCCACTTCTCTATTTACTACTTATTCTCCTATCTAAATTAGTTTTGTATAAAAATTTAGAGGGCCCTGGAGACTGACGGGATTTCTCCCATCAAATCTCCAAGACCCAAGGGGGTTATGCAAACCGTTGATCGCGTGGCCACGCTACTCCAGCTTCCCCTGGAGCTTTAGGGCAGCTAGCCATTTGACTAACTGTGGTTTCAAACCAACGGTCTGCGAGGTCGGTCAGTACTAACCGAACCCTAATATATATGGTATACCAAGTCGCAAGATTTGTCAACCCCCAGGGCTCGCGAAATCCAACTCATAAATTCGTTGCGGTCAGACTCACATCCCACAACCTATTCCGCTCCCCTGCTCACCCATCTCTTCCGCCCCATAAAATATAGGGCTATATGTCCGTGTACATACGTATGTACACGAACCTCCCCAAAATGCCTTATTTTGTGTAAAAAATGTTTCACGTGAAACATGTATGTACACATACACCCCCCAAAAGTGTGGAAAAGATGTTTCACGTGAAACATGTATGTGTACATACCCCCTAAATTTCCTTATTTTTTGGTGATGGGATGTTTCACGTGAAACATGTCTGTGTACATACCTCTCAAAAGCTGTGGAAAAGATGTTTCACGTGAAACATGTCTGTGTACATACCTCTCAAAAACTGTGGAAAAGATGTTTCACGTGAAACATTGACTGTTGATAAATGGTGTGTTGTTAGTGCAAAATATATGTGATATGGTTAATAATATGTTTATAACAAGCAAAGAAATCGGGATTATAGGTGAAAATATCGCCTGTAGATATCTCACCAAAAAGAAGTATAAAATAATAGAGAGGAACTATAGAAAAAAATGCGGAGAGATAGACATAATCGCAGAGAAGGATGACATCATATATTTTTTTGAGGTGAAAACTAATGAATTATCAAATAACTATATCAGACCAGAGGAAAGAATCACCCCCAAAAAACTCAGAAAAATAAAAATGACCGCTGAACTTTATCAGCTTGAAAAAAAGATAGAAAAAGATGTGGGCGTAAGATCAATCTCTGTTCTGATAGATGTGGAAGGGAAGGAGGCAAAAGTGTATATGCTAAAAAATATTTTATGAGTTATAGTATAAAAGGGTAGGGAGCAAATCGGGGAATGGTGTAACGGCTAACATTCTCGCTTTGGGAGCGAGCGACTCCGGGTTCGAATCCCGGTTCCCCGACATTAAATTATTACTTAATAGGGAAGAAGGCAGGAACTTTTTATTATCAATGTAAACGAACGAGCCCGTTAGGGCTATGGGTTCGGCGCTTTTTTCTTAACGAGCGAAGCGAGTTTAGAAAACAGTTTCACTTGCGAAGCAAGTGAAAAATCCCGGTTCCCCGACATTAAATTATTACTTAATAGGGAAGAAGGCAGGAACTTTTTATTCTTGCTTTATATAATAAATACATATATACTAAATTTGTTATGTCAAATGAACACTCAAAAAAAGTCCCACCTTTTGCTGACTTTTTTAATCCAATAATAAAAGCACTTAAAGAATTAGGAGGTAGTGCTTTAAGAAATGAAATTGAAAATAAGGTTATTGAAATAATGGGTATTACTGAAAAGCAGGTTAGTTATACATACAATAATAATGATAAATCTATAGTGCTTGATAGAATAGGCTGGGCACTATTTTATTTAAAGAAAGGCAAAATACTGAAGAGTGGCGGTCGTTCAATTTGGGAATTAGTCAAAAAAGACCAAAAAGAGATAGATGATGTAAAAGAGTTTATCAAACAGATTAATAAAGAGAGTAGAGAAAAAAAGAAATATCTTGAAGAAGAAAGTATTGAAATAACTCCACAAACAATTGAAGAAGAAAACTTTGATGAAATTCTCTTGAAAAAATTAAAAGAACTCACCCCTCTGGCCTTTGAAAAATTTTGTAAAAAATTACTTGAAAGAACTGGAGTCACAAATGTTGAAGAAACATCCTATTCAAATGATCGTGGTATAGATGGGACTGGTGTATTAAAAATACAAGGTTTGGTCAGTTTGCGTATAGCATATCAGTCAAAAAGATATAACGAAGTCACTGTTGCTTCTAAAACAATTAGAGATTTCCGTGGGTCTCTTCCTTCTAATGTTGATAAAGGTATAGTTATTACCACTGGAAAATTTACTTCGGCAGCAAGGAAAGAAGCAATTAGCTCAGAAAAATCAAAAATTATTGATTTAATTGATGGCGAGGAATTGGTAAATATGATGAAAGAATTTAAAATGGGAGTTGAAACTGAAGACATCAAATCCATAATAAATATTGATGATGAATACTTCAAGCAATTTGAAGAGGGCAAAAAATAAACAGGGAAGCATCCTTTATTCCCAAAACCTAATCAAAAGTATACTCAAGATACTCGTAAATATCTCTTTGATTCATATCGTAAAAAGTAATTCCGCTTCTATTTAATTCTTTTGCGAGTCGGACGCCAACAAAACGCCAGTGCCACGGCTCATATTGGTAATACGGATTGTCTTTTGGATAGGAGAGTGTAAAGCCATATTTATGAGCGTTTTTTGTAAGCCATCTGTATTGCTCTGTGTCTGCAAAAGCAATAGTAAGTAGCGGACCAGTTTTGCCGACAACATCAACCGTTGTTCCAAGCTGATGCTCTGACAAGCCAGGGTCTGCGACCGCCGGACTACCCGTTGCAGTTTTTATCCTCTTTTGATGGTCAAAAGATCTATATGCAGAGATAACAACTATATCAACACCATCATCCTCTGCATCATCAAGCATGTCTCTCAGATAATCAAGAACTTCAGATCTTATCCTTGCTTTTGTCACACTTCCGTGTAGATATTTTTTAGGAATGCTCACCAATGTGGCTGGGATGTAGTGCTCGTTCAAAAAGTATTCTCTGGAGTATTTATCCAAAATTTCCTTATCTGTGCTTTGTATTTTCGCAACTGACTCAACCTTTTTGGTGAATTTATTAACTGCTCTTTGTTGTTTATCAAAATCATCCTCAACCTCCTCAATTCCTTCGCTCAGCTTCTTTATATTGCTCTCGGTGAATCTTACACTGCTTGATATAACCTTTTCATTCTCCTCAACGCTTTCTTGGATTTCTGCGAGTGTCTGCTGTATCTCTCCAACCTTCTGATTTTGTTTTGTTATGAAATATCCTCCAAATACATACCCACCAGCGATGAGTATTACCAAAAAGCCATAACTGAAAAAATAACCTTGCTTCTTCATAATTTCATATATATGGTATCACATAAATGTGTATTTCTCACATTTGTGCTATATTTTAATATATCTGCGGGTGTAGTTTAGTGGTAGAATATCTGCCTTCCAAGCAGAGGACGGGAGTTCGATTCTCCCCACCCGCACAGAGATAAAAGAGGGGAGTGGAGTGGCTGTTAAATTCTGATGTCCTTCACTTTTCAAACAAACCCACCAGCGTTTATTTTTGGTTTAGAAATGAAATAATGTGCTAAAATATAGTAATGGAAAAACCTAAATTTAGAGGAGCAGATAGGAGGGGAACATCTATTTTAGAATCATCCCGAGAAAAAGAAATTTTGAAAAACTTTTCTCCAGAGGAAGCTAAGATTATAAAAGATAGAAAAAGTGTATTGTCAGCCTTGGGGTATTTCATAGGAAAAAATTTCTCTATGCCGATTGTTTTAGGATTGCCAAGTGAATCAAATCCGAGTGGTTGGCATTGGGGTAAGGCGAATGGAGAAAGTTATATACAAATAAACGCGAAAGATTTACTGGAGAAACCCATGGATTATTTGCGTTATCTTATTTCTCACGAAGGTGGGCATGAGCGAGTTTCCAGAGTAGGATTTATACCTCCTGAAGAATGGAAACAGCCTGGTTTTGCTCTTATGATGAACTCCATTGAAGATCCCAGAATGAACAACTTTGTCGCAGAGGCATATCCTCCAATTCGAGGATTGATGCATAAAGTTTATAAAGAAGAGTTTGGATCTGAAAAGAAGGGTGAGGAGCTTGCAAAGCAAACTTTAGGTTTTCAACCACTACATGCCCAAGCTTCTAGTGAATATATAAAACAATGGATGAGGCAAGAAAAAGGGCGGGACTTTAAGATAGACGGGGGTTTGCCAAAAGAAGTGAAAGATGTTGTCAGAAAAACTCTATCATCAGCTGCTCGTTCATGGAGGCTTTTTCCAACCAAAGATATGGCTGATGGAAAAGAATATGATGAGCTGGGATCAACGGGCGAAGAGTCCATCGTCCAACACGCCCGTGCATCCTATGAAGTAAATAAAAATGAAATTTGGCCAGAATTCAGAAAATTAATTGCTCAAGATATTGAAGATCAAAAAATACAGGAAACCATACAAGATATGAAAAATCAAAAAGGGCATGGGCAAGAACAAGCAGAAGAGCAAGAACAACAGCAAGGACAGGGAGGTGGACAAGGACAACAGCAGGAGCAAGAACAACAGCAAGGACAGGGAGGTGGACAAGGACAACAGCAGGAGCAAGAACAACAGCAAGGACAGGGAGGTGGACAAGGACAACAGCAGGAGCAAGAACAACAGCAAGGACAGGGAGGAGAAGGACAACAGCAGGAGCAGGGTGGTGCGTGCGCTGGGGGGCAATCACCAAGTATTCCCCAAAAATTAAAAGACAATCTTTCTTCTGAAGAACAAAGAGATTTAGAAAATGCCATCAATAACTCTCTTGGGCAGTCTGGGGAGGAGGGGCAGGGTGAAAGTAAAAATATCACACCAGTTCCCCTTGACTCATTGTCAGAAGAATTAAAACAAAAAATAAGAGAATACATTGAGTCATTGCCCGAAGGCGAAAGAAGAGAGATTGAAGAAAGGGCAAGACAAGCCATAAAGGAATTTAATGATGCTTTAAATAAAGAGCTGGAGGGTAAGTTAACCAAAAATCCAGAAGAGATAGAGGCTGAACAAAAAGAACAGCAAGCACAAGCACAAGAAACCCAAGAACAAGCAGAAGAGCAAGAACAACAGCAGGGACAGGGAGGAGTACAAGGACAACAGCAGGGGCAAGGACAGGAACAGCAAGAACAGCAAGAGCAAGTGCAAATATATGATGACACCGAAGGCGAACCATCCGAAAACAATGCTGCTAACCAAGAACCAGAAAAACACACTACCAGAAGGTGGAGAGAACATTTTCGCCAAGATTTTCATGAGGATATGAATGCATATAGAGAATATCGCCAAAATTTATTAGCACTTATTAATAAAACAAAAAATGATTTTAAGCGCATATTGATACCACAAAAGAGTACTTGGCAAGAGGGGCATAAGGTAGGAGGTAGAATCAATATCGGTCGACGCATTCAAGAAAAAGCAAAGGGTATTTCGGTAGTGGAAAGCAAGGCGTGGCAAAGAAGAGAACATCCAAAAAAAAATAGATATGCAATCTCTCTGCTGGTTGATTTGTCAGGCTCTATGTGGGGAAGAAGTATCGAAGAAACCTTTAAATCAGTTATTGTGCTTGTTAATGTCTTGAACAGCTTGGGAATTAATACAGAAGTGCTTGGTTTTAATGATGAATTGAGTGAATATCAAAATTTTGGACAGCCAATGTCAGAAGAGGTAAGAGAAAAAATAAGCGGAATGATTCAAGCAGCTGACGGAGGAACTAATGTTTATCGTGCAACAGATATTGCTTTGGAACGGCTCTCAAAACAAAGAGAAGAACAAAAGATGTTGATAACTCTCAGCGACGTTGAATTATCTGAACTACAGGATCTTGTAGAAGAAAAAGAGAAAACGCTTAAAAACACAAATATTACCCACATAGATATTGGTACGGTTGATGGCAAGACCGTTGGGGAAATTATAGAAAACATAAAAAAATTGATTGAGAAAGAAAAGACAACATAAGTATGATATTATTAATATATCTATGGAAACCTTAGACACAGAAAAACTTCAGACCTTTATTTCTGCTATTCCATTAGTATCAAGAGAAGTTGGGTTGATTATCGCAGAAAACATGAAGGAGATGGATGGGTATTCTAATATTTTGGAAATGAATGGCATGACCAAATTGTCATCTTTTTTGGAATACAAAAATGTTAATAATGGCTATTATATTGTTGTTAACGAAGACAATTTCAAACAAACATACGACTTTGTGTGTCAGTACCCATCAACGATAATTTCTTTGTTTGATCCTAAAACCGCAGAAACTATCGTAATACATCCCAATTACACACATCCAGTAATAGTTCTTATTGAAAAAGATGACTTGAACACAGTGCTGAAAAATTTTGATTTGTTTGGTCGAGTGGGTCTGGTTTATAGACCTAAGAACTTTTTGCAATAATTATGAAAATTATTAGGTCACAAGAAAAATTGGCTAAGGCAAGAAATGAAGTATCGGAAGCATCAACGCCAACAAAAAATCCGACATTGGGAAACTTGGATGGATTTAAAGAAGTGAGAGCAAGGTTAAGAGGTACCCCTGTAGAAGAAATGCTCACAAGCGTCTCTTACAGTGGTGTAAAGTTAGAAAAAGCTAAAGACCAAACAGGCGTTTGGGTCCCAAGGCGAGAAGAGTTTAAATTTTATGTTAATAGCAATCATTCTCTAAGATTACAAAAAGATATTGCTACAGCTTGGAGGTTAAGGCAGTCTATGCTTATTGAAGCAGGGACATCTTATGGAAAAACTACAACTATTGAAAAAATGTGTGCCGAACTTGGGTATGAATATCACTATGTAAATCTCCATGAACAAATAGATGTAGAAAATTTCATGGGTCGTTATATCCCCAACATAAATCGTAAAACAGAAAATGATCCAGAATATGTGTTTAAGTATGGACCTGTTTCAAGGGGTTTGATACAGGAAGAAGGCAAGGTGAAAGTGATAGTGCTTGACGAAATAAACACCGTAGAAGGTGGGGTTTTAAAAAGATTAAATGAAGTGCTTAATGCTGTTGAACGAAGCGGAACAGTAACTCTTACTGAAGATTCCTCAGAACAAATCCATGTCGACCGAGAAAAAACGATAATTATTGGCACAATGAATCCCAGTGGTGAGGACTATCATAGCACAAAGCCTCTTTCCAAAGAGCTCATTAACCGTTTTTTATATAAGAAACTTGAAAAAATGACGGAAGAAGACATACATTCTATTATCATGACAATAAACGGCTTTTCGCATCACAACAACAGAGAAGAGGAACTTGCGATGGAAGCATATAAAGAAATTCCTGGTATAAAAGAAATGATTGAAAAATATGCAGAATTCCATATTGCTGTCCAAAAACTCTTGGAAAAAGGAGAATTGGCTACAGATCAAGATCAAAAAATTGTTTTTGACACTCATCGCGAACCTGAACGAATCAAAGAGCATATAGCAGAATTCTATACAGGAGATATTAATGAAACAATGCAAGATGCATTGGACTTTACTTACCTGGGCAGATTATCTTCTAAAGAAGACAAAGAAAAAGTGAAAGAGTTGGCAAAGGTTGTCCGAGTAGAGATCAAGCCCAAAATATCTCAACGCCAAGGTCTTGAGAAAGCAGAAGTAGAGGGCAGGGATGCTGCAGAGTTTTTGGGTAAGTTCATTAATGTTCTTGATAATAATCCTAATCTAATAGATTCAATACATTGGAATTGGCATATTACCAACGAAGGTCATGTGGACATGAAGGTTGGGGTATCCGATCTGAAAGAACTTGGTATAAATATAGATATTGATGCAATAGAAGGGTCAGACCAACCAATCTCATCATCCGTCAAGGAAGGTATGGGCATCAAAAACCTAATAAAGGAATTGGAAGGTAAGAATGTTCTCTCTGTAAGAACTGGAGATAATTGGAGGTTAAAAATCCTCCCAAAAGAATATGGGGAACAAGAGGACAAAATAGGGCAAGAAATACTAAAAAAAGTAGGAGGCAGAGATCCGCAGATTTTGAATAAAATGTTTTCCAATCGAGAGCTTAAAAAGAATTTTGGTAAACAACATGATAGAGAAACTATTAAATGGATTTTTGGAAAAAGAGGGTTTATAGGGGTTCATGCTTTGGGCTTGGCTAAGTATGTGGATAAAAACTATATTGATATGGCAACATCATATGATATAGGAGCAGAACAATACAGATCACAAGGTGTAGACCCCATGCTGAGGGTGATAGGAGACAGAAAGGTTGCTCTTTTAAATAATAAAAATATTTTTCAAATAAAAATCCTTCCAGAAAGTATATTTGATGAAATGCTTGGCCAAGGTTCTGGAAAGTTTCTGAAAAAGGTTGGTAAGATTTTCCCAAAAGATACTTTAGAAAAGTTTTCGTGGACGATTACCAACAAGGGTTTTGTGGATATGAAATGTAGTATAAAAACTCTGAAATCTATGGGTGGAAGTGTTGATAAAGAAGTAAGTTACTTGCACAACCCAGAAAATGGAGAACCGTATGAGGAGCACTTTGGAGAGATACGCTCAACGGGTGAGGGTATAGGACCTCTGGGATCTGACTTATTGAATAAAAAAGTTGTCTCTTTAAATAGTAATGGTAACTGGGTATTAAAAATCCTTTAGCAAAATAAAAAATAGTCCCTCAAGAGAAGGACTATTTTTTATTGAAAAAACAGGGTTTATTTTTTCGCAACTGCCTCCTTAAATGGCTTTGCTACCCTGAATTTTACAACTCTTGAAGCGGCTATTTTTATTGATTCACCTGTTTTTGGATTTCTTCCCATTCGTGCTGCGCGCGCTTTTGAGACGAATGCTCCAAATCCAGCAATGGCGACTTCGTCACCTTTAACCACTGAATCCATGATTGTGCTAAACACAAAGTTTACAAGGCGTTCCGCTTCGGCTTTTGAACAGCCGCATTCTTCGCTTACTTGTTCTACAAGAAGTGCTTTATTCATAAGAGCTCTTTATTTTCTTTATATGGCTTGTTAAACAGGGGTTTTTCCCTGATAGTATTAGTATATTATAGAAATACACATATAGCAAAATATAGGGTTTATTGGGGTATTAGTCTTTATTTGTGTATACTTGGTCAATTATCCCGTAAACCTTAGCTTTTTGGGCTGTCATAAAGAAATCTCTTTCTACATCTTCCGCTATTTTTTCAAGGGTTTGGCTGGTATTTTTGGCTAATATCTTGTTTAAGCGCTCTTTTGAGTCAATTATATGCTGGGCGCGTATGTTTATATCTGTTGCTTGTCCTTCAATACCGGATGCATGTGGCTGGTGAATCATTATTTCTGAGTTTGGCAGTGCGGTCCTTTTTCCTTTCTCGCCGGCAGAGAGGACGATTGCTGCACCAGATGCCGCCAAGCCCACACAGGTTGTGGTAACTGGTGGTTTGATAAATTTCATCGTGTCCAGTATCGCGAGTGTTGATGATACAGATCCTCCAGGGGAGTTTATGTATATTGATATTTCTTTTTTGTTATCTTCAGAAGCAAGAAAAAGAAGCTGGGCTATTATGAGGTTTGCCATGCTGTCTTCAATAACTCCTCCTAAAAATATAATCCTGTCTTTCAGCAAGCGGGAATATATGTCGTAAGCCCTTTCGCCTTTGTTTGTATTTTCAATTACTGTTGGTATTAACATAGTTTTTATATTAATGTCATTCAATACTTTTGTCAACTTATATCGTTGTTGGTATCAATTCTTCAAGAAAATTAAAAACTTTCTCATTTCTCAATACGGCTTCTATATATGGTCTTAGCTGTTTTTCATCGGCATCTTTGTAATGCTTTTTTACTTTCGCCAGATGCTCCTCAATTTCTTTTTCATCTGGTTTTATGTTTTCTTTTCTTGCTATCTTCTCAATAATTAATTCCATTATTATTCTTTCCTTTGCTTCTCCTTTCCATTTTTCACGCAACTCTTCTTTTGTTATGTTTTCTTTTTTCAGGTAGTCCTCAAATGTCATTCCCATCTTTTCTGTGTCTTCTTTTATTCTTGAAATCATTATTTCCAGTTTTGAATTGATAAGAATTTCAGGAACTTCCAATGAAACAGCGCCAACAATTGCTTTTGCGATACGAACACGCCTTCTTTGTTTTGCCATTTCTGTTTTTCCTTTCATTATCGCTTCCTCTGCGTGTTTTCTAAGGTCTTCCTCGTTTGTTTGGTCGTCTTTTTTTAATTGTGATACGAAATCTTCAATTTCTTTTTTCTCCACCTTTGGCGGATCTTCTGGTATTTGTTGTCTTGATATTGCTTTGTAGTCGGGCAGTTCAAAATTTGGAATTATTATCATCTCAATTTCAAAAGGTATGTCTATGCCTTTCGCCATCTTTTTGAAAACAACTCGCGGCTCTCCTATCACATCAAGTTTTTCTTTTTTTAATATGTCAATGTATGTTTTTTTTATTATAGATTCTGCTACACGCGATATAACCTGCATCTCGCCTCCGAAGTGCTCTACAACCTTGTCATCTGGCGCTTTTCCAACCCTAAAACCTGAAATTTCTACGGTCTTTTTGGCATTCTGAAGAAACCCATCAAAATTACTTTCTATTTCTTTTTGAGGGATTGTGCCGCTTACTTTTGCAGATGTGTCTTTTCTGACAACCTCTATGTTCCATTCGCTTGTATCCATTTATGGTATTTGTGGTGCCTCTGTTGGCGGATCGCTCAGAATTTCCCAGTTTGTTCTTCCGTTGTCTTCAACTATTGCGGTTTCGTCCTCGTAATCAACTGCTTCTATTATTTCTATGTCAACTTCTTCCTGTATCGCTTCTCTTTGTTCAACTCTAGACTTGTATGCATTGTATAGTGTAAATAAGCCACCTATAATAAAAACACCTATTATTATAAAAATTGCTACTACTGGTCCATACTCAAAATCAGCCATATAAAAAATAGTACCACGAAAGTAAAAATAATTCTACTTCTCCCTATTTTGACTTTTCGTACATCTCTCTCGCCTCCTCAAATGCTTTTTTCGCTTCCTCTGCGCCTTCATATCCTTTAATCTCTACTTTTACATTTTGCAGACCTTTGTATGTCTCAAAGAAGTGTGCGACTTCTTTTAGTGTGTGAGAGTTTATGTCGTCTATGTCCTTGACTTTGTCCCATCTTGGATCATGTGTTGGAACTGCTATTACCTTATCGTCTGAGTCGCCGTCGTCTATCATTTTTAAGAGTCCGACAAAACGAGCCCTAACCACGATGCCTGGAGAGAGGGGAAATGTGGTAAGAACTACGCAGTCAAGCGGGTCGTCATCATACCAAAGGGTCTGTGGGATAAACCCATAATCTACGGGATAGTCCTGTGCTGTGTGAAGTGCTCTGTCAAGCGCGATGAGCCCCGTTTTTTTGTCTATCTCGTATTTGTTTCTTGAATGGCGCGGTATCTCAATTATTACTGTTGCCTTTTCTTTGTTTCCTGGGTCTATTTCGTGTATAAGATTCATAATCGTTTTTTAGTATATCACAAATTAATCTGACTTTTTTGCACTTGAGCTTTCACCTTCACTTTCTTCTTTGCTTTCAGTTTCACCGACTTCATTTTCACTGACTTCATTTTCTTTTGTCACCTCGCTGTCTTTCGCTTCGCTCACTTCGTCATTGTCCGCTTCTTTCTCTTCAGCATCAGCAGAAGCACCAACACCTTCACCAACACCTTCACCCTCACCACCTGTTTCTGCATCATCTGTCGCGCCTTCAACTTTCACCGACTCAATGTCTATGCTCCATCCTGTGAGTTTCGCGGCAAGACGAACATTTTGTCCGCCATGTCCTATTGAAAGTGATATTTGGTCTTCTGGAACAAAAACTTTGGCGCTGTTGTTCTCTTCATCCAAATCTATGGATGTGATTCTTGCTGGGGATAATGCTTCCTCTATGAAGGTGGCTGGGTTTGCTGACCATTCTATTACATCTATTCTTTCTCCATGTAGTTCGCCTGTTACCATTGAAACTCTTACACCGTGTTGACCTATGAGTGCGCCTACAGGGTCAATCCTGTCGTTATCACTTGTTACTGAAATTTTTGTCCTTGAACCTGCTTCACGGGCTATGGACTTTATGGTGACATTTCCGTTTGCAACCTCTGGGGACTCAAGCTCAAACAGTTTTACCACAAACTCTGGTGCGCTTCTTGAAAGGGTGACAAAATTTCCTCTGCTTGCCTCTGTGTTTACATTAAGAACATACGCTTTTATGATTTCCCCTTGCTTGAATCTTTCGTTGGGTATCTGTTCGTTGTAGGGAAGTATCGCCATTGTTCTTCCAAGATCTATAAGTATATTTCTTCTTTCAAATCGTCTGACCGATCCAGAAACAATAGTCCCTTCTTTTTCTGAGAATTCGCTAATCACAGTTTCTTTTTCTGCTTCGCGTAGTTTTTGTGTGATTATTTGTTTTGCGTTCTGTGTCGCGATTCTTCCAAAAGAAGAATTCTTTTTGATGGGAAAACTAAGCGCCTCGCCAACTTCTATGCTACCTTTTATTTTTTTTGCATCCTCAAGCATTATGTGTCTTTCGGGATTGAAATGAACTCGCGTGTCTTCCTCGCTCTCCACCTTTTCTCCCTCGGGTAAAATTCCCGACTCATCTATCACAATTTTTTTCTGCTCAAAAGAGATGTCCCCCGTGTCTGTGTTGAAGGTTGCTTCAATTATTTGGTCGGGCTTGCCGTATTCTTTTTTGTAAGCACTCTCAAGAGCCCGCTCAATAGCGTCTATAAGGTGTGCGCGTGGAATACCACGCTCTTCTTCTATTTGGTCTATTGCGACTTTTAATGTTTTTAAATCAAGCATATCAATAAAAAACCGACGCAAGCGCGTACGGCATTAATCTACCCCCTAACTCTATATTATTTAGCAGGTTTTAGTCAAGTGGTGATATAATGATTTACATATATGGCTTATAATAAAGTTTTTATCGGCAATTGGAAGGTGTCCCCTAAAACCGAGAAGGAGGTGGAAAAACTACTAAAATCAATAAAATCAATAAAGCATCCCACCAACAACCTAATCACCATCTGCCCATCATTTGTTCATTTATCAATCGCTGCCGACCTACTTTCAAGGTCAAGGGTGGTTCTTGGCGCACAGGATGTTTCGGCATACGGCGGCACCGCAAACACAGGCGAGGTTTCTGCTGAGATGTTGGAAGATTTTGGTGTGTCTTTTGTTATTGTCGGTCATTCAGAGAGAAAAGCGATGGGTGAGAGCAATGAAAAAATTTTAAGAAAAATAAAATCAGCTTTGTCTCACAAAATAACACCCATCGTTTGTATCGGTGAGCATGAAAAAGCAACTGACGGTTCTGCACTCAGAGAAATAAACGAACAGATGGTCTCTCTGTATGAAAATCTTACAGAAAGAGAAGCCAAACAAACAATGATTGCCTATGAACCAATATGGGCAATAGGCGACGAAGCAGTTAGCACTCCAACACCACACGAAATACACGAAACAGTTTTGTTTATAAGAAAAATAATAAATGAAATGTATAATCGTTCAATGGCGTTCTCAATAAAAATTCTCTACGGTGGTTCTGTAAACGAAACAAATGCTAAAGAATTGTTTGTTAACAGCGACATAAATGGTTTTATCATTGGTAGAGCAAGCACTGACCCATCAAAACTCTCAGAAATAATAAAACAGGTGAATAGTAAATAGTGTCTTCGCCACAATATGTCTCAGAAAAATTTTACATCAATCAAAGAGGGCGAAAATGTCTTAATCCGTTCTTCTCTCAATGTCCCAATTTCAGACGGCAAGATCCAGAGCACTTTTAGGCTTGAACAATCAGCACGGACAATCAAAATCTTGTCATCAATGGGCGCAAAGACTATTGTGATAAGCCATTTAGGCAGAGAGGGCAAGTCGCTTGAGAATGTCGCAGAGAAACTATCGGTAAAAAACACCTTTGTCCCAGACATTTTGGGGGATGTAGCACAGTCGGCAATTCACAATATGAAAAACGGAGATGTTGTCGTCCTTGAGAATTTAAGACAAAACATAAAAGAGACCTGTTGTGATAAAGAATTTGCAAAGGAACTTTCAAAATACGCCTCTCATTATGTTTTTGACGATTTTTCTGTCGCGCATAGGAATCACTCATCTGTCGTCCTCCTGCCTCAGCTTCTTGAGTCATACAGGGGAATTCGTTTCAAAGAAGAGATTTCCGTTTTGTCTAAGACAATCAACCCATCGCCCTCATCACTTTTGGTTTTGGGTGGCGCAAAGACAGAAACAAAGATACCAATTCTTGAGAAATTTTTATCTCGCTATAAAAAAGTTTTTGTCGGTGGCGTCCTTTTGAATGCCTTGTTAAAAAGAGCACACTTTTCTGTCGGTCTTTCAAAAGTTGGTGACAAACTTCCAGACAAAAATATTTTTGGTAATCCTAAAATTATCTCGCCTGTTGATTTGGTGGTGTATTCAGAAAAAAATGGCGACAGAGTTTGTTCAATCAATGATGTTCAAGAAAATGAGGTCATAGTTGATGTAGGTCCATCAAGCGTGAAAAATTTAATTGATGAGGCGAAAAAATCAGACACAATTGTTTGGAACGGACCTTTGGGCTGGTATGAAAAAGGTTTTTTGCAACAGACAAAAGAATTTGCAGAAGCACTTTTGTCTGTTAAGTCAGAGATTGTCATAGGAGGAGGGGACACCGTTGCTTTAATTTCAGAAAACAATGTTGCTGATAATGTATTTTTATCAACCGGAGGAGGTGCAATGCTTTATTATCTTTTGCACGAAACTCTGCCCGTTGTTGCGGCTTTGAAATAAAAAAGCCCCCACTCAGTGCTTGCAGAAATGCAGGCACAGAGTGGGGTTTGGTGTTGGCTTTAGGCCACTACGGGTTCGGAGAGGATGTCAGCGATGACCACCTCGCCCTTCTCCAAGGGAAAGTCTGCTGGTATGTCGATGACTTTTTGAAGACTCCAATAGGGTTTCCCATCGACATCTTTTCTGCCAACATGAAAAAGATGAAGCGGACTGAGAAACCTAACCGCTCTCCATCTCCTGTATGCCGCAGCATATGATTCGCCATCAGCACACATGTCTTGAAGGTTGCAGACGAGGATGCTTCTAAACTCCTCCTGATCTACATGCCAACTTTTGTACCAATCACTGCTGTCTCTGTGGACCATACAGTGTGAGGGAGGCTGGCATATGGGGTCGTCTTGACTCATCGCACCCGTTTCCTCAAGTGGTATGTCAAAACCCATAAACATGCCAGGACTCTCTAAAGAACCAACTTTCTCCGATGCATAGACCCTTTCCACGCCCGCCCAACGCTTCAGACACAATGCCAAATTCCTTTCGGAAATATTTTCGGCAGTACGAACATCAGCAGGGATAAAAAAGAAGCGTGCAAAACGAAGGTATTCGTCTACCTTGACGACTTGGTCGTCAAGTGCCTGGCTTTTGCCAGGGTGGTGATAGATACTCATCTCCATTCCTCCTATTTTGAAAGACCAGTTCTACCCCAAATCTACCACAAGACCACAAATAAAGCAAGACCCCCTATAGATTGCGGAGCAATCTATAGGGGGAATTAGTCAGAGCCACTTTCTTTTCAGGGCTTGAAAGACCATTTCGTTTTTGTTTTTTTCATCAATCGGGTGAGGAATATTTTCCACCAACTCCCACTCGTTTTGTCTGATTTCGGGAAAGAAAGCATCACCTTCCACATCAGCATCAATCACCGTGCGATATAGCTTGTCGCAGAAAGGCAGAAAGAGTTTGTAGATCTGTTCGCCACCAATGATGAAGATTGGCTTGTTGCCCAGAAACTTTGACACCCCTTCCTCACTTGAAACCCACTCAAAACCTGATTGACTGTAAGGACTGCGACTCATAACCACATTTGTGCGATTGGGAAGCGGTTTTTCTATAGAGTTCGCAGTTTTCCTTCCCATCACGACCGTGTGTCCCAAAGTAACTTCTTTGAATCGCTTTAGGTCTGCTGACAAGTGCCACGGAGTTTTTCCTTTGAAACCTATCACACGCCTTTCGTTGTGTGCGACAATCATGTGTATCCTGTTCACAAGATTCCTCCTTTTTGTAGAACAAAGTAAGTTTTCATATCACACGAAAACTTCCGACAAAATTATAACAACTAAAAAATGTTTCTGCAACTTTCCAACTTTTCTACTCAACACTATTTTTTATTTTCTCTGTAATTTCTTCCTGCTCTTTTTCGTCTGCATATTTTGTATGTTTTGACGGATTAAAAACGCCATCGTTTTTGAAACGGGGGATTATGTGTGCGTGCAGATGGAACACAACCTGCCCTGCGGATTCATCGTTGTTTATAACCACATTTACACCGTCAGCATCAACCGCTTTTTTCACAGCCCGTGACATTTTTGAGATGGTTTCCATAAATGAACCACAATCTTCTTTTTTCAGTTCGTAAATATTTTTGTATGGAGTTTTGGGAATCACAAGGGTATGACCCTTGTTGTTGGGGTTTATGTCTAAAAATGCGATAGTTGAATTGTCTTCATACACTATACTCGCTGGAAGCTCCTTGTCAATTATCTTTTGAAAGATTGTCTTTTCCATAATATATAATTCTGGTGGTATAAATATATTATCATAATAGGTATATGAATGACTATCAATTAAGAGAACCGATTTCGCCAAGTATATCAAGCGCGTTGTCTGAATATGACTCTCTTACCAAAATTTTGCTTTCTGCTCGTGGGATAAATTCTTCAGAAGAGGCAGAAGAGTTTTTGAATGTGGAATACAAAACTCACGACCCTATGTTGTTTATGGATATGAAAAAAGCAGTGGATCGTTTTAATACCGCAATTAAAAACAATGAAAAAATAGTGGTGTTCTGTGACTACGATGGCGACGGAATACCAGCTGCCGCTTTGATGTCTTCTTTTTTTCAGCTTATAAAACACGATAATGTAATTTTTCGCATACCTGACCGACATAGCGAGGGATACGGTCTTTCTGAAAAAATAGTAGAGGAGTTTGATGATGTATCTCTCATAATACTGATTGACTGCGGGATAAGAGATAATGATGCGATAGAAAGTGCGAACAAAAAAGGAATTGACACGATAGTTATAGATCACCACCTGCCTTCAGAGAAATTGCCCAATGCGTTTGCAATAATAAATCCAAAAAGGGAAGAAGATTCTTATCCAGAAGAAGATTTGTGCGGTTGTGCTCTTGCGTTCAAATTCGTTCAGGGGGTTCTCAGTGAAAACAGGTATTCTCTGAAAGAGGGCGCAGAAAAATGGCTTCTTGATTTGGTTGCCATCGCGACTGTTGCAGACATGGTTCCTCTTCGTGGGGAGAACAGGATACTTGCGCGTTTCGGTCTCATAGTTTTGAGAAAGACCCAACGATACGGCTTGCGCTCTTTGATGTCTATCCTTAAACGACCCATACAGTCAATAACAGAGGACGATATTGGCTTTGTCATCGCCCCTCGGATAAACTCAGCATCTCGCATAGGTGATCCCTATGATGCTTTTAAGATGTTATCAAGCAACGACCCTGCAGAAGCACACAATCTCGCCGTCAAACTGAACGATTTAAACAAAAGAAGGCAGGGTTTGGTGGCTTCAGTCACAAAGACCGCAAAAAAGGTGGCAGAGACAAAAGATAGTTCAATGTCTGTATGGTGTTTTGGACAAAGCGACTGGCGACCCTCAATCGCCGGTCTTGTCGCATCTTCTCTGGTGGATCAATACAACAAACCTGTTTTTGTGTGGGGTCGTAGTGGCAGTGGAACAATAAAAGGATCTTGTCGGGCTCCAAACGGTGTCAATCTTATTGAGATAATGAATAAGGCACAGGAATCAAAAAATATATTTACAGAATATGGCGGTCATAAAGTTGCTGGCGGTTTTACAATAGATGAAAAAAAACTTTTTGAAGTTGAAGCCGCACTGTCTGTGGCATTTGAAAAAATTCCTTCTGAAAGTGAGGAAGGTGAAAAAATTGCAGATGCAGTTCTTTCATTTGATACACTGACTGAGATATTTAATGAATGTCTGAGTAAGTTTGCGCCTTTTGGTCGTGGAAATGAAAAACCACTTTTTGTTTTTGAGGATGTTTATATTAATAATGTTACAAAGTTTGGCATTGGTGGAAGGCATGTAAGATATGAGCTCAAAGATAAAAAAGGAAATGTTGCAAAGGGAATATCTTTTTTCTCATCTGTCTTGATTGAGGAAGGTTCTAACACAACACTTGTCGCCTACCTTGAAAGTTCCCTAAACTCAAACAAACCAAGTTTAAGAATTATTGATTATAAAAAAACTATATGACAAACCCGACCTATACAATATACACAGATGGCGCATCAAGGGGGAACCCAGGACCTGCTGGTTGTGGCGCGATTGGTTATTGTGAAAATGGCGCTGAGATGTTTAGGGTCTCTAAGTTTTTGGGAAACCAGACGAACAATCAAGCAGAATATGAGGCAGTGTTTTTGGGCTTGGTTGAGCTAAAAAGGAGGGCAAAGGATATTAAAGATGTGGTTGTTGAGGTAAAAATGGATAGTGAATTGGTCGCGAGACAGATCAAGGGGGAGTATCAGATAAAAGAACCCACCCTTTTTCCACCATATATCGCAATTCATAATTTCATAGTAAAAGAAAAACCATCCATAGTCATAACTCATGTTCCACGAGAGGAAAACAAAGAGGCAGACAAATTAGCAAATCTTGGTATTGATAAAAACGGACGATAGAAAATGTTTAAGTTAGATAAAGTGAGTTTCGCGTTTGTTGCGCTATTGTCATTTTTTGTAGGAATAATCATCTCATTTCTTGTCCTTGATAATCCGCTGAATGTGTGGGTGTATCTGTTTGTGGTACTTCTCTCCATCACCATTTTCTTGGTCTCTTTTTTCCAGCGTGATAAACCAAAAGAGTTTTCATTACTTTTGTCGTTGGTCATACTGTCTTTATTTTTTGGCATGTGGCGTGCGCAGTCAGTTCAAACACCTCCAAAACTTCCTTACCCATACGACACGCGCATAGAGTTTGAGGGGACACTGATAGAAGAAGCAGTTGAAAAGAAAGGAAGAGTTCATCACACAATCGCACTATCAGAAGATGTTTCAGCGCTTGTCATTGGCGGTCGTTTTCCAAAATGTGAGTTTTCTCAGAAAGTGCGGGTATATGGGAGATTGGAAAAACCAAAAAGTTTTGTTACTGATGTTGGTCGTGATTTTAATTACCCTACTTTTCTTAAAAAGAGCGGAATTTATTATCTTGTAAAGATTGACGCGAAAGATGAAAAGATAGAATGTCTTGACACGGCAATTAATAAGTCAGAAGTTTCAACGGCAACATTAACCCTAAAACCTTTGATAAAAATAAAAAAATTATTTACAAACAAAGTTTCTGAAAACATAAATGAACCAGAGGCATCACTAACAAACGGAATCATAATCGGTGGCAGAGGCGCAATACCAGAAACCCTTCAAGAAGCGATGAGAAGGTCTGGTGTCATACACATAGCGGTTTTGTCTGGGTACAATATATCAATAATCGCGGTTACATTTCAGAAACTATTTATGTTTTTGTCTCTCGGCTTGGCGAATATATTTTCAATCATATTTGTTGCGCTGTTTGTGTTGATGGCTGGGGCAACACCCCCTTTGGTAAGGGCGGCAATCATGGCGGCAATCGCGATGTTTGCACAATCAACAGGCAGAACATATTTATCGGGCAGGGCACTTTTCTTCGCCGCCGCGGTTATGGTTTTCTTCAATCCTTTTATATTGCTATACGATGCATCTTTTCACCTTTCATTTTTAGCAAGTAGCGGGATAATCTACCTTGCGCCAATTTTTAGGGAGAGAATAAACAAATCGGATTCATCAAAATTTTCAAAATCCATAAAAGAAATAGTCATCTTAACACTCGCAACACAGATATTTGTTACGCCATACCTTTTGTATACTTTTGGCATGGTTTCTGTTGTTTCTATCCCCGCGAACCTTCTTGTTTTACCAGCAGTTCCACTGCTTATGCTCAGCGGTTTTATTTCTGGAATTTTTCCACTCCTGCTTGCGCTTCCATTTTTCTATATAACCTACGCGATTGCAAACTACATAATTTCCGTGAGTGAGTTTTTCGCATCACTGCCGATTGCTGTTTTGGAAATAAATATCGGCTTGTTGATTATGTTCGCTTTTTATTTTGCATTTATACTTACAATCTACCTTTCTTCAAGAAAGGGAATAAAAGATGAAAATAAAAAGCATTACTTTTTATAAATTTTTATTATACAAGGTATACGAAGATTCCAATAAGGACTAAGACAATTATCACAAGCACTAACAAAAAAACTTTTGAAGACTTTGGTTTCTCAACATAATCCCTATCTTTTCCGCGATTATACCTTTCTCGATGGTGTTTTAGATATACCATAATATTCACTTACTCTTTATTATACCACGCAAACCCATCTGAAACAAAATGGGTCTTTTTATCCTTTGTGTGCAATAAAATAGAGTCGGTGTTTTGGTTTATCCTGTCTACGACATCTTTGTGCGGGTGTCCATAACGGCTGTTTTCTTCAGCAGATATTATGGAAAAATCAGGATTTACTATACTTAAAAATAACGCATCACTTGAATGCCTTGACCCGTGGTGGCTTACCTTCAAAATGTCGCTTTCAATTTTTTTACCAAAATTATTTGCTATGGACCTTTCTATCTTTGTAGATATGTCCCCAGTTAAAAGAGCAGTTGTTTCTCCATAAAGAAGTCGTGCAACAATTGATGTGTCGTTTCTATCTCCCCTCAAAAGATTTTTTTGTGGAGAAATAAATTCAAGAGTTACTCCATCTGAAAAAGCGAAAACCTGTGGAGAGTCAATAACTATGATTTCCGCCCCCTCGTCTTCCATCTCTTCTGTAAGAGCCCTGTATGTTGCGGTGCCGCTTTCCACTCCGTTGTGTACAAAATATCTAACTGAAAATCTTTTCAACACATCAACCAGTCCCCCTATGTGATCTGCGTCAGGGTGTGTGGCGATTAACATATCAATTTCTCTGTCGTTCAATTCAAGAACATCTTTAATTTCTGTGAGAACAGTTCCCGAGTTACCCCCATCAACGAGTATCTGAAAACCAGTTGGTGTTTCAATAAAAATAGAATCCCCCTGACCAACATCTAAAAATGAAAGTTTCAACTCCTGTTGCTCCACCTGTCTGTCATTTTCTGAGATATAGTAGACAAAGTAGGCGATGGCGAGAAGAGACGCGATTGCGAAGATTTGCGAGCAGAGTATGTATTGACTTGTTTTCATCGTGCTATACTTAAATATATTACAAGAAAATCTGAGAAATAAAAAATAAAATGTCTTACACAAAAAAATCTTTTTCTATACCAGAAATTACAGGTCTATCAAAAGAGCAGATAGACGCTCATCTCAAGCTTTATGAGGGTTATGTAAAACACTCTAACCTAATAATTGAGAAAATAGACGAATTGTCAAAAAACAAAGAAGAAAACGCGTATATGATTGCCGAGCTGAGAAGGCGGTTTGGTTTTGAGTTCAACGGTATGAGAAACCACGAGTATTATTTTGGACACCTTGAGGGTGGTGCACAACCAATGCCGACCTCTCAATTAAAAGAAGAGATAGACAAAACATTTGGGTCATTTGATAATTTTAAAAGTGTGTTTAAGAATATCGCCCTTTCAACAAGAGGAAACGGCTGGCTTATCTTAGCAAAAGACAGAATAAAAAAGAATCTGGTGTTGTTGTGGGTTAGCGATCACGAGATAGGACAATGCACGGACATGCTACCCGTTTTTGTGTTTGATGTGTGGGAGCATGCTTATATGGTTGATTATGTTCCCGCCCAAAAAGGAGAATATGTTGAAGCATACCTCAACGCTGTGAATTGGGAAAAATTGAGCGAAGAGTTTGCCAACACTTTATAGTCCTAAATAAGTTTAGATTTTGAGAGTGTCTTTTTGACACCACGCTTTCTGATTGTTTTAAGTCCGCGAGCAGAAACTTCAATTTTTATTTTCTTTCCTGTTTCTGGGTCAACAAGCGTCTTCTTACACATATTAGTGCTCTTTCTTTTCTTAGGAATAGGGTTGAACTTGGTTGCTCGGACACGGTTGCTATAACCACCTGTAACCATGCTTCCTTTTCCAGTTATGGGACATACTTTTGCCATTGCAAAATATAATAGCACTTAAAGAAAATTATTGCAATACTAATGTATAATATAGAAATAATGGCTTTGGAAGTTATATTAACAATAGGAATAGTCTTTATGTCGGTTGTCGTCCATGAAATATCTCATGGATATGCGGCTCATTTTCTCGGAGATCCAACGGCAAAGTATCAAGGTCGGCTCACGCTGAATCCGATTCCACACATTGATATCTTGGGAACCATATTGGTCCCACTGTTTTTGATTCTTTCACAGGCAGGCATTCTTTTTGGTTGGGCGAAGCCAGTCCCATACAATCCCTACAACCTCCGCGGTGGCGCAAAAGCAGAAGCGTTTGTTGCGGCAGCCGGCTCACTTTCCAATTTTGCCCTCGCGATAATATTTGGAATTTTGGCACAGGTCGTTGCCTCCGTTGATCCATCCCAGACAGAGTTAGTTTTCACATTTACAACCATTGTTTTTGTTAATGTTTTGTTGGGTCTGTTCAATTTATTGCCGATACCCCCACTTGACGGCTCTAAAGTCCTTCTCGCCATACTTCCTATGAAAATTGAGTCTGCGTATAAAAAATACATAATCAATCCTTTTGAAAGAATGGGCTTTTTGGCGTTCTTTCTCGTGGTGTTCATATTCATATTTCTCCTCGCACAGCCGTTTTTCTTATTTGTGAATTTTGTGACGAGTTTGCTTGTGGGCGGGTAGATGAGGTTGCATAATCGCGCCTATCGTGGTAAGTTTTATACATTATGCCTACAATAGGACAATTAATAAAAGGTTGCCGAAAGGCAAGAACAAAAAAGGCAAAGACACTCGCACTTTCGCGTGGTGCTTTCAGTCCGATTAAAAAACGGATAACAAACTATGAATCACCATTCAAGCGCGGTGTGTGTACTCGTGTCTACACGATGAACCCCAGAAAGCCAAACTCTGCGACAAGAAAAATAGCAAGAGTGAGATTAACAAACGGAATGGAAATCACAGCATACATACCCGGTGAAGGACACAACTTACAGGAACACTCTGTTGTCCTTGTTCGCGGTGGTCGGGTAAAAGACATTTCTGTTCGTTATGTTATCGTTCGCGGAGTTTTTGATGCGACAAGCGTTGAGAAAAGAAAAAATGGAAGGAGTTCGTATGGAACAAAGAAAGAGAAGAAAGAATAAATATGAGAAAGCCCATAAAACAAAAAAATCAACTTGAGCCAGATCACAGATACAACTCCCTAAAAGTGAGTCAGCTTATAAACTATGTTATGAGATGCGGTCATAAAGAGCGTGCACAAAATATTGTCTACAAAGCGCTTGATATAACAAAAGAAAAAACAAAGTCAAAAGAAGCTCTCGCGGTGTTTGAAGAGGCGGTTAATAATGTTGGTCCAAATATGGAGGTTCGTTCAAGGCGTGTTGGTGGAGCAAATTATCAAGTTCCAAGGGAGGTTTCTCAAAAAAGACGACAAGCCCTCGCGCTCAGGTGGATTGTCGCTTCTGCGCGTAACAAAAAGGGTGCACCTATGTATCAGAAACTTGCAGAAGAGATAATCGCGGCAAGTAACAAGGAAGGCGAGGCATTTACAAAAAGAGAAAATACCCACAAGATGGCAGAGGCAAACAAGGCATTTGCGCATTTTGCATGGTAAATTTGTAGAAAGTTATGGAAAGAGATTATCCGCTTGATAAAGTAAGAAATATAGGAATAATAGCCCACATAGATGCGGGCAAAACGACCACAACAGAGAGGGTTCTTTTTTATACTGGCGTATCGCACAAAATAGGAGAAGTTCACGAGGGTGAGGCGGTGATGGACTGGATGGAACAGGAGAGAGAAAGAGGGATAACAATAACATCTGCTGCGACTACTTGTTTTTGGGTTCCGACATATGCAGGAACTGACACATCAAAGAAACATCGTTTTAATATAATTGACACACCTGGTCATGTTGACTTCACAGCAGAGGTTGAGAGATCATTAAAAGTTTTAGATGGCGGTGTTGTTGTTTTTGACGGAGTTGCTGGTGTTGAGTCACAGTCAGAAACAGTGTGGCGACAGGCAGACAAATATAAAGTCCCAAGAATTTGTTTCATAAACAAACTTGATAGAACAGGAGCAAGTTTTGAGCGATCTTTCAAAACAATACTTGAACGCCTTACCACAAACGCGATAATGATGCAGATCCCTATTGGTGAAGAAGACGAACTTAAAGGGATAATAGATTTTCTTGAAATGAAGGCGTATTACTTTGACGGTGAGAGAGGTGAGAAAGTAAGAAAAGAAGAAGTGCCAAGTGAATACAAAGAACAAGCAGAGAAAAAACGAGCAGAACTTATTGAAGCAATTGCAGAGAGTGATGACAAACTTGCGGAGGAATACCTTGAAGGAAAAGAGATAACAGTTGATGTTGCAAAAAAAGCACTTCGTAAGGCAGTTATTGAAAACAAAATAGTCCCTGTTTTTGCCGGCTCTTCACTTAAAAACAAAGGGGTTCAATTGGTTCTTGATGCTGTTATTGATTATCTTCCTTCTCCTCTTGATATCCCTCCTGTCAAAGGGGTCAATCCAAAAGATGAAAGTGAGGTTACAAGAAAGGCATCTGATGATGAACCGTTCTCTGCCCTCGTGTTCAAACTGCAAGCAGATCCTTTTGTCGGACAGCTCGCCTTTTTCCGTGTTTATTCGGGGGTTCTTGACGCTGGCTCTTTTGTGTATAACTCATCGGCAGATAAAAAGGAAAGGATAGGAAGAATTGTCAGATTGCACGCCAATTCAAGAGAAGAGGTAAAGAGGGTGTATTCAGGTGAGATAGCCGCAGCGATAGGGCTAAAAGACTCAAAAACATCACACACTCTATGTGATGAGCAGAACCAGATTCGCCTTGAAACAATAACATTTCCCGAGCCAGTTGTTAATTTAAGAATTGAACCAAAGACAAAAGGGGATCAAGAAAAAATGGGAATGGCGTTGAAAAAACTTTCTGATGAAGACCCTACTTTTCGTGTTTCAAGTGACTCAGAAACATTAGACACAATAATTGCAGGTATGGGCGAACTTCACCTTGAAGTTTTGGTTGAGAGAATGAGAAGAGAGTTTAGTGTGGAGGCAACAACCGGTGCACCGCAGGTTGCGTATAGAGAAACAATAGTAGGAAATGCAGATGAGGAATACAAATACATCCGCCAGAGCGGTGGTCGCGGTCAATACGGTCATGTAAAAATAAAAATAAAACCGCTTGATAAAGAAGCGCAGAAAAATGAAGACGGCAAAAAAGCAAAGAACATACACAGAGAAGATGGTTTTGAATTTATAAACAGTATAAAAGGAGGTATCATCCCGCAAGAGTATATCCCTGCTGTAAGAAAAGGAATAAAAGAAGCCATGGATCGCGGTGTCCTTGCTGGCTACTCAATGAGAGATGTATCCGTTGAACTTTATGATGGATCGTTCCACGAAGTTGACTCATCAGAAATCGCATTCAAAATCGCGGCAAGTCATGCGTTTCAAGAAGGCGCAAAAAAAGCAAAACCTGTTTTGCTTGAGCCGATAATGAAACTTGAGGTTACAACTCCAGAAAAATTTATGGGAGACATAACAGGACACTTAAATTCAAGGAGAGGTCAGATGTTGGGAATGGAAGATGTCAGCAATCTGAAGATAATCCGCGCACTCGTGCCTTTGGCAGAGCTGTTTGGATACACAACCACCCTCCGTTCAATGACAGAAGGGCGAGCAACGCCAACTATGGAGTTTTCCTCATATGAGATAGTCCCAAACAATGTGGCAGAAGGCATCGTATCCCAGAGAAAACCCTCTGCTTGACTAATACAGCCCAGTTCGGTAACATATACCTTTGTTACTGCTCAAGCACAGCACTAACGCGGCTCTTCGTTATTTGAACGAATCCGACAGCACAAAATATCGTTTTGTGTAAGTGCTACATTAACAATATTTAGATAATAATTTAATATGGCAGAAAAATTCCAAAGAGATAAACCTCATATAAATGTGGGAACAATCGGTCATGTCGACCACGGAAAAACAACATTGACTGCTGCAATCCTCAAAACGCTTAACGCGAAAGGAGATGGCTTTTCAGCTAATGTAAAAGATGTGGGACAAATCGACTCTGCACCAGAAGAAAAACAGCGTGGAATAACCATCGCACTTTCTCACAGTGAGTACTCAACCCCACAAAGACACTATGCCCATGTTGATGCGCCAGGTCACGCTGACTACATCAAAAACATGATTACAGGTGCCGCACAAATGGATGGAGCAATAATAGTAATTGCCGCATCTGATGGTCCGATGCCACAAACGAGAGAGCACATTCTTCTTGCAAAGCAAGTTGGTGTTCCAAAGATTTTGGTATTCATAAACAAGTGTGATGCAGTTGACGATCAAAGCCTGATTGACCTTGTTGAAGAAGAAACAAGAGAACTTCTTGAGAAATACGGATTTGACAAAGACGCACCGATAATAAGAGGATCTGCGCTAAAAGCGCTTGAAGCACCAGACGCAAGTGACGAGTGGAGTCAAAAAATAGTTGAACTTATTACAAAGATGGACGAATACATCCCAGTCCCTAACCGTGAGACAGACAAGCCGTTCTTGATGCCTATTGAGGACATATTCTCAATTGAAGGTCGCGGAACAGTAGTTACTGGAAAGATTGAAAGAGGAGTGGTTAAAGTAGGAGATGAGGTTGAGATAGTGGGTATAAAAGACACCACAAAAACGACCGTTACAGGTATTGAAATGTTTAACAAATCTCTTGATGACGGGCAGGCAGGCGACAACGCAGGAGTCCTTATCCGTGGTATGAAAAAAGAAGATGTTCATCGCGGACAGGTTCTTGCAAAGCCAAGCAGCGTAACTCCACACACAGAGTTTGACGCTGAAGTATATGTCCTATCAAAAGAAGAAGGAGGACGACACACGCCTTTCTTTTCTGGTTACAAGCCTCAGTTCTACATGAGAACAACAGATGTTACAGGTGAGATAAAACTTGCTGATGGCGTTGAAATGATAATGCCAGGAGACACAGCAACATTCAACATAAAGTTGGTATCTCCAGTTGCGCTTGAAGAAAAGCAGCGTTTTGCAATCCGTGAAGGAGGTAAAACTGTTGGAGCAGGTGTTGTTACAAAAATAATCTCCTAATAATCTTAAGATTGATTATGAAGGTAGATGCAAAGAATAAAAAGACAGACGGAAAGAGCAAAGATAAGAAACCAATGAGTATGCAAAAGCTTCGCATTCGCGTGCAAGCATACGACAGTCGTGTTCTTGATACATCAGTAAAACAGGTTGTAGACACCGGTCTGCGACTTGGTTTCAAGGTTGTTGGTCCTGTACCTTTGCCGACCACAATCAAAAAGTATTCTGTTAATAGATCTACCTTCATCTTCAAGTCATCGGGAGAGCAGTTTGAAACAAGAGTTCACAGAAGGTTAATTGACATATTGAACCCAACACAACAAGTTATAGAAGCATTAACAAACATTGACCTACCAACAGGTGTTAATGTAAGTGTTAAGCTCATAGCAAACGAAAACTCTTCATAGTCGCGTTCTCCAGTCAGACAACAAAATATAATAACCCATATGAAATTTCTTTTAGGAAAAAAAGAAGAAATGACGCAATTATTTGATGATGATGGTGTAGTTCATCCTGTAACCATGCTATCGCTTGAGCCGATAATCGTCACAAAAATATTTGACACGGAAAGCCGTGGTTATTCATCTGTTCAAGTGGGATATGGAAATTCTCCTAAAAAGTCATCAAAAGAAAGTTTCAAAGGTCTTAAAGAATTTCGTATGGATGATACCTCTGGATACAAAGAGGGCAACGAGATAAACACAGGTGAAACTTTCAAAGAAGGAGATATGGTCCGTCTGTCTTCTGTCTCAAAGGGTAAAGGTTTTCAAGGCGTTGTCAAAAGACACGGCTTTCACGGTGGTCCGAGAACACACGGTCAGAGAAAAGGAGAAAGAATAGGAGGAGCGATTGGGGGCGGTCTTCAAGCTCGTGTTCCAAAAGGCAAAAAAATGCCAGGAAGAATGGGAGGAGACAGAGTCACCATCAAGAAAGCAAAAATTGTAAAAGTAGAAGACGGAAAGATATACATAAGAGGTTCGGTTCCTGGCTCAAGGGGGACACTTGTTGAAATAAGAGGAATTTAATCTAATATGAACGCACAAGTATTTGACATAGAAGGTAAAAAAGTAAAGAGTTTTCAACTCCCATCTGAAATTTTTGATGTGGCGTGGAATGCAGACCTTGTAAAACAGGTTGTAGACACCGCTGAGGCAAATACAAGGATTGCAAAAGCACACACAAAAATGAGAGGAGAGGTGCGCGGTGGTGGTAAAAAACCTTGGAGACAAAAAGGAACAGGAAGGGCAAGACACGGATCACGCCGTTCTCCTATATGGGTTGGTGGTGCTATAACTTTTGGACCACGAAATGAGAAAGTGTACAAAAAAAACATAACAAAGAAAATGAAAGCAAAAGCCCTTGCATCAATGCTTTCACAAAAGGCAAGAGATGGAGAGTTGTTTTTCTTCAACGATATTGATTTTGGTGACAAGCCAAAAACAAAAAAAGCAGTAGAAATGTTTGGAAAAATATCAAAGAAGGATTTTAACCCACTTTCAAAAACATCAAAGGCATCCCTTGTTCTACTTTGCAACGACAACAAAACAACAACAAGAAGTTTACAAAATATAAACAATGTTGGCGTTTCACTTGTCTCCTCTTTGAATGCAAGAGATTTGGCTCTTTACAAATACATTTTTATGGTTGACCCAGAAAAATGTGTGGAGATACTAACAAAGCGTTTAGTAGAAAATAAATAAAGTATTATGAAAATATTTGGAATTGACTTCGGCAAAAAAGACAAAGATGAAAATGACAAGAAAGTTGTTATTGATGATTCTATTGGTGAAGAAGAAACCCTTGAAACATTCTCACAACCGACAACTCCAACCAAAAAGAAATTTGTAAAAAGGGTTTCAAAAAAAGCGCCAAAGAAAAAACTCCGCAGGACAAACTTCACTACGAAGAAAATGAGCAAGACAAGTGTTCTCGTGAAGCCGTATTACACGGAAAAAGCAGCAGATTCTTCTGAAAAATCAATATATATCTTTGAGGTTAACAGCCGTGCAGGAAAGCGAGAGGTGGCATCCGCTATAAAAGAAAAATACAATGTCATCCCAAAGAAGGTTAATATATTGACAACCTCATCAAAGCCAACATCCCTACGCCGTGTGGGGCGTGCTGGACGCACACAAGTGAAGAAAAAAGCTTATGTGTATCTTGCTAAGGGAGATAAGATTCAATTCTCATAAATAATATGAAAGTACTTAAACCAACAACACCAGGATCGCGTGGAACAAAACTTCTTTCATTCAAAGGAGTTACAGCAAAAAAACCACACAAAAAATTAACATCAGGAGCGAAACGCGCATCCGGTCGTGGAAGTGCTGGTCGTATAACTATGAGACACAAAGGTGGCGGACACAAAAAAAGATATAGGAAAGTTGATTTTCTCTATAACAAACACGGAATACCAGCGCGCATTGAAACAATTGAGTATGACCCACACAGAACCGGCTTCATCGCACTCGCGTGTTATAAAGATGGAGAAAAAAGATACCTGCTCGTCCCATCAAACATAGAAGTTGGTAATACAATAGTTACAGCAGAAAAGACACCATTGAGAACAGGAAACAGGATGATGCTTAAACACATGCCAGTCGGAACTTCTGTATACAATATAGAACTCAAACCAAACGGAGGAGCAAAGCTTGCCCGCTCCGCAGGTAACTTCGCAGAGGTTGTCGCGCAGGATGCAGGCAACACAAACCTCAAACTCTCCTCTGGCGAGGTAAGAAAAGTGTCCGACAGGTGCTTTGCCTCAATAGGCTCTGTCTCAAATGAAGAGAATAAACTGCGTGTTTTAGGCAAAGCAGGGCGAAGCAGACACATGGGCAGACGCCCAACCGTCCGTGGTTCCGCGATGAACCCAGTAGATCACCCCTATGGAGGCGGTGAAGGGCGCGCAGGACGAGGTCGAAGAAGGGCGGTGTCTAAATGGGGCAAAGGAGTAGGAAAGGGTCAAAAAACGAGGCGACCGAAAAAATACTCAAATGTATTCATCGTTTCGTCCCGACACAAGAAACGCAGGAGATAGTCACAATTTGACATCAACATTTCTCTGCGATAGCATAAAACTTGTGTTTATAAACACAGACAAACATGGCAAGATCAATCAAAAAAGGTCCACACATAGACTTTAAATTAATGAAGAAAATAGACGGCAAAACACCCGAGCAAGTCGGTGATATAAAGACATGGGCAAGGGCAAGCCAGATATCACCCAAGATGATTGGTTTTACTTTTCTTGTCCACAACGGAAAGACATTTATAAAAGTATTTGTCACAGAAGAAATGGTCGGACACCGTCTCGGAGAATTTTCGCCGACAAAGAGGTTTGTAAAACACGGAGGAAAAATACAGAAAGAACTTGATCAGAAGAGAAAGGAAGCAGAGATAACTGCAGCAAAAGCAGCGAGGGAAACATCTGCGGCTAAAAAATAAGATAGATTATTATGAAAGCGAATTTGAAAAATTACAGGCAGTCGCCAAGAAAGGCAAGGTTGGTCGCAAACACTGTTAAAGGAAAAAATGTTTCTCATGCGTGTGCGATTCTCTCCTTCTTAAACAAAAGGGCAGCGCACCCAATAAAGAATTTAATTCTTTCAGCATCACAGAACGCAAAAGAAAAAAATAAAGAAATTGGAGACAAGGACTTAATAATTAAAAGTATAAGAGTTGATGACGGTATCATCCTAAAAAGAGGGCGTGCTGGTAGTCGCGGAACAGGAAAACCCATCAAAAAAAGAACAAGCAATATATCCATTGAGCTTGAAAAGAAAAAAGTATGACACACAATGTTCACCCATACATACACCGTTTAGGAATAATAAAAGACTGGAAATCTTCCTGGTTTATTAATGATGCCAAAAAATACAGAGAAGCACTCCGTTGCGACCATGTAATCCGCAAGTTTTTAGAGAAACGCCTTAAAGGCATGTTGGTTGATGATGTTTTCATAGAGCATAAAAGAAAAGCAATAGCGATAACCATAAAAACAGCACGACCAGGACTACTCATAGGAAAATCAGGGGCAGGCATAGAAACCCTTAAAAAAGAAATTGAAAAAGTTGTAAAAAAAGCAAAAGTAGAATATCAGGAAATCGTATTACACATTGAAGAAATAAAATTCATAGAACCACACGCAGCACTTGTCGCAGAAACAATAGTCGCAGGTCTTGAGAAAAGAATGCAGTTCCGCCGTCTACTAAAGCAGACAGCAGAAAAGGTGATGGCAAACAGCGCAGTAAAAGGAGTAAGAATAGTTCTCTCAGGCAGGTTGGGTGGCGCAGAGATCGCAAGGTCGGAACACATAAGAAAAGGAAGAGTTCCCTTGCAGACATTTCGTTCTGATATTGACTACGCACACAAACCAGCAGTTTTGTCTTATGGAACAATCGGCGTGAAAGTTTGGGTGTACAGAGGAGATGTGTATGCAAAAAAGAACAAAGAATATAATTAAAAAACTATGTTAATACCTTCAAAAGTAAAATATCGCAAAGTTCAAAAGAAGCGAACAAACAAAAACAAAACACACACGGAAACGCGTGGGACAAAAGTTTCTTTTGGATCTTATGGATTGAAATCGCTTGCAGAAGGAAAATTGAAATCCAACCAGATTGAAGCAGCACGAAGGTGCATCGTCCGTTCAGCAGGAAAAACCGCTAAATTTTGGATACGAGTGTTCCCAGACAGACCTTTTACTAAAAAGCCATCAGAGGTTAAAATGGGTAAGGGCAAGGGTGATGTTGAGGGCTTTGAGTTCAAGGTCATGCCAGGCAGAGTCATATTTGAGCTGGACAACGTATCAAAAGAAATAGCGACATTGGCACTCAACAAGGCAGGTAGCAAATTGCCTGTAAAGACAAAAGTAGTATCACGAGAATAATATGGATATAAAAGATTTGAAAATAAAGAGCAAGGCAGAAATAATAGAAGAGTTAAAAAAACTCCAAGATAGTTTGCAGTCCGAACGGTTTGGAGGCAGTGGTGTAAGTGATGTCAAAAAAACACATATGAGAAAACAACTGCGCCGAGATATCGCAAGGATAAAAACACTCTTAGCATCACGATCTTAATTATTTATTATGGAAAAAACATCAGAAACAAAAACACAAAGCAGAAAAAAACAACTCAAAGGAGTTGTCGTGTCTGACAAGATGAAAGACACGGCAGTTGTTCAAGTTGTGCGATTTGTGAAACACCCACGATACGGAAAGTATGTAAAGAGAATAAAAAAATACAGCTCACACAACACAATAGGCGCAAAGGAAGGCGACACAGTGATAATAAGAGAAACAAAACCAATCTCTAAAAGAAAATCATTTGAGATAACCTCAATAAAATAATACTTATGATACAGCCACAAACACTCGTAAAAATAGCAGACAACTCAGGCGCAAAAATAGGGCGCGTTTTCAAAGTGCTTGGTGGCTCAAGAAAAAGATATGCACGCATAGGCGACAAAGTTGTTTTATCCGTCCAAACCGCAGAACCAAAGAAATTGGCTCAAAGCGCAAAGAAAAAAGATGTATTTCATGCGGTAATAGTCCGTCAAGTTGCGCCATACAGAAGGAAAGACGGATCATACATCCGTTTTGATGAAAACGCTGCCGTCCTTATTGAAAAAGGAAAATACGAACCGCGAGGAAATCGTATTTTTGGCCCAGTCCCCCGCGAGCTATCATCATTGGGTTATCAAAAAATCGTATCTCTCGCAAATGAAGTAATATGAAAATAAAAAAAGGAGACAAAATAATAGTAATAAAAGGTAAAGACAAGGGAAAAACTGGAGAAGTTATAAAATCAATCCCAAGCAAGTTATCCGTGGTTGTAAAAGGTGTGTGTGTAAGAACAGTCCATCAGCGAGCACGACAAAAAGGCGAAAAAGGAGCACTTGTAAAAAAAGAAATGCCAATAAACATTTCAAATGTATCACTCTTTGACTCAAAAACAAAAAAGCCAACAAAGACAAAATGGGAAGTCAAAGACAACAAAAAAATCCGCGTCCCAAGAAAAAGTGATGTAAAAATTTAATATGAATACAATAAATCAAAAACTAAAAGAATCTTTCAAGGCAATAGGGAAACAGAGAAATCTGAAAAACCCAATGCAAGCCTTCAAACTGGAGAAAATAGTCATCTCTGCAGGTGTTGGTCGTGTGAAAGACAAGTCACGCATAGAACTCATACAAGACCGCCTCGCAAAAATAACAGGATACAAACCAGTTCCGTGTGCCGCAAAAAAATCAATCGCATCTTTCAAACTCCGCCAAGGCGACATAATAGGATACAAAGTAACACTAAGAGGAAAAGCAATGGAAGACTTTCTTGAGAAATTTATAAACATAACACTCCCACGAAGCCGTGACTTTCGCGGAATAACCCCAAAAGGCATTGACAAAGCAGGCAACCTCACAATAGGGATACAAGAGCACATAATCTTCCCAGAAACCTCAAACGAAGAAGCAAAAGACATATTCGGACTCGCAGTAACACTTGTTACAAACACAACAAACCACGAAGACACAAAAGCATTCCTAACCTACCTCGGCATCCCCTTTAAGAAAGACACTGCCTAAAACAAGGGTTATAATATAATCATGCAAAAAACCACTGCATTATTACTTGTCGCTTTTTTATTATTAGCCCAACCATCTATTTCAGTTCAAGCACAAGTACCAATCGTCCCATCCCAAACACAGACACCAGTTGTCCCAATCCAAGAGACACAAGTTGTTGAACCCCAAACATGGGCACCAGTCGTTCCAGCACAAACTCAGCAAGAGAAACAATCCGCTGATGATAAAGAAGATGAAATACCAGTCATCCAAAAAGAATGGACTGATGATGAACTTGTTAATGAAGCACCGATATATAGAACAAACGATAGAGAAGATTATGAGGAAACATTAAGTTTAGAAAGAGAAGAAGAAGATGAACGAAGGAGAGAGGAAGAAGAATATGAAAAGTGGAGAGAAGAAAGAGATAGAGAAGAGGAAAACGATGGCTCAGTTGAGTTGACCATTAAGGATGCAGAAAAGATTTTCAAATCACTTTCTGTGGAAGAAAAGCATAGTGGAAAAATAGAGGCCATAGAAAAAATTGTTCAAAAAATAGTTGATAAAACTCATGCCAGAGAAAGCAAGGATGTTGTTATCGTGTACAACGAGCCAAAGGATATAATACGACAAATTGAAGAGATGCTTAGTGAAGAAATACTGGAGAATATAGAAAGAGTGATTTTTGAATGGCAAACAAAAACCATCGGCAGAGGACATATTGAAATTGGTCGAGATGCTTTTATATTAACTAAATACTATAGAAATGGAAAAAAGATGTCAGAAAAACACTATGGTTATCTAGACCAAGTGCCTTGTCCATGGAGAGAATGGTATGAGGACGGTCAAATATCTAATGAAATGCTTTGTTTTCCGAAAAAAATTCAGAAAGTGTATTTTAAGAATGGAGAATTGCAAATTAAGAGAACGCTTATTGAAGGCAAATTTAAGGAGGAGTGGTGGTATGAGAATGGGCAAATAAAAGAAAGGTTTGATGGTGAGTTGAGAGAGGAGTGGTGGAGGTCTAGACCTATAACAACACGGGTTGAAAGAAATCTGAAGTTAGAGCGGTGGTATAAAGACGGACAATTGGCAAGAAAAACTGAAAACGGTGTCACCAAAAGATGGTATCAAAATGGACAACTAATGTCGGTGGGAGAAGAGGTTGAAAACGAAGTTACTCAATGGTTTGAAAAACCCAAATATACCGAGTGGTATGAAAATGGTTCTATTCATATAATAAAAAATGGTGGTATAACCAAATCATGGTATCCTAATGGTGAAAAAAAAGTTGATAAAGTTTCTGATGAAAAAAAATCAAGATATGAGTCGTGGTGGGAAAATGGAAATAAAAAAGAAGAATCAATTGAGAAGATTGCACCAGATGGAAGGTGGCATGATAATCTTAAATGGTGGTGGGAAAATGGAAATTTAAGAACATCAGAATTTAGAATAGACAACGAAACATCTCGAATCAAAGAATGGCGTCAAGATGGAACTCCAAAATATGAGGCAGATTGGGAAAAAGGTTTTACAAAGATATGGTATGAAAAAGGACAAAAATCATCAGAGACACAATTTCTTGCCATAAAAAAGCCATCAGGGATATTAGATAAAGAAAATTTAAAAATTATTATGGCAATGTATTGGTATAAGAATGGCAAGAAATTGGCTGAATTTAAAGATGGAAAATTGCAAGTTTGGAATATGTTGGGAATAATTATGAATGGACTCCAGGCCAAGAGGCGCTTTTGTGAAAAAGATGCTCATTGGGTTGAGAGATATGGGTATTATGAATGTGATGGATGGGGAGGTCCAGATAATCTTAGTTGTGAACAAATCAATGGCAAAGTTATCGGCTACCATAATGGTTGCCGTTGCAGAGGTGAAGACTGCCTCGGTAAAACATGCCAAGCAGCAGTAGTATATTCCTGCCAAGTGCAGAAAATTGAGCAACCTAAAAAGATTTTGATGATACATAAATTGAGAAACACAAACCCTTTAACTACATCACTGCCTACAACATTTTAGAAATACATTAACAAATTGTGTAGTATAGAATATATGGCTATCTCACTGAAAGAAATAAATGCATTCAAGACAGAAGAAACAACACAGGAAATTATAGAAATAAGCACTGAAAATGAATTAAAGGACGCCGTAACAAAACACCCAGACCACATAGTTTTGGGAAAGGGAACAAATACACTTTTTGTAAAAAACATATTCATCCCTGTTTTAATAAACGAGTTTAAGGGAATAAAGATACAGGAAGAAGACAAAGAATCAATAACATATATCATCGGAGGAGGGGAAATATGGACAGATGTTGTAGACAAAATGTGTGAGAAAAATCTTTGGGGATTGGAATATTTATCAGGAATACCAGGAAGTGCAGGCGCAGGAGTTGTAAAAAACATAGGGGCATATGGATCAGAACTCTCTGACATATGTAAAGCAGTAAATGTATATGATAAAGAAAAACAAGCATTCAGAGAAATAAAATCAAAAGATTGTAAATTTGGCTACAGAACCAGCATATTTGAGAAGATGCCAAACCAATACATCATAACAGATATTGTAATTACGATACAGAAACAAAACAAAAACGCAGAACAACAATTCCTCATCAACACGAGAAACAGAGGTGTGGGTACTCCAAAAGCATATACGCCAATAGAAATATCAAAAGAGATAACAAAAACAAGAAACAGAAAACTTCCATCCCCAGAAACAAGTCCAAACGCAGGAAGTTTTTTCAAAAATCCGATACTGAACGAAAAAGAGTCAGAAAATATATTACAAAAACATAAAAAATTAAAACACTGGAAAACAGACGAGGGAACAAAATTTTCTGCAGGGGAGTTGATAGAATTGTGTGGAATGAAGGGCTATAAAGAAAAAACAGGAGCAGGAATATCAGAAAAACACGCATTAGTAATAATAAATAATGGAACAAAAAGGGGAAATGACATTTACTCCCTATCACAAAAAATACAAAAAGAAGTAAGCAAAAAATTTAAAATAAACCTTGAGCCAGAAGTATCAATACACAAAGGTTGATATTCCCCCAGTTTTTGTGTATAATTTATGTGTAAATAATGATGTGAATATATTATGGAAAATTCAAACAAAAAATTAAATTACAATGCGACAAATAAGGTAGCAGACAATCAAACAAACACATTAACGCAAGAACAAATAAACGAAGTAATTAAATTTACTGCGGATTTTACTGTGAAAAAATATGGACACATCATTGAACGACTCTCAAAAGAATAATATCAAGTTTCTTACAGAAAAAATTTTATTGGGTTTGTATGAAGCAGAATATGAAAAGGAGTATCTAACCTCCATATTCGGTGAATTTTTGCCAACTGAAAAAGAAAAATGGGTAAAAGAAATGGCTTCTATAATGTCAACCGTAGAAACAAGAAGCAATTTTTGCAATATGTCTTTAGATGAGGCAGTCGCTCGTGTCATGTTTTGCATAATAAAAGGACACAAACTTGTTGATGGAAACAAGCGATCTTCCATTTTGTGCATGGTGGGTCTGTATGCCCTAAACTTATATGTTTCAGATAAAGGTGTCGGCAACAAAGAGAGATTTACATTTGATCCAGAATCCTTGTATCACAAGGTCAAGGAAATCGCTGCGCTTGACTCCCAAACAATAGATGACGAAAAAGTTATAGTTGATTTAACCGAGTTTCTAAAAACAAAAAAATAGGGACTTGTAATTTTAGGAAATCTTTGATATCATTTCCCTATTGTATCTAATATAAAAACTAATATATGGACAGTAATTTTGCCTATAAAATTAATAACTTCATATTTACCCCCTGGTATGCTTTTTCTGCTTTTATATATAAGCGTTTTTCAAAAATTATATTAATTCTTTCTTTTCTGTCTTTCTTTTACCTTTTATTTACAGGTCATTTTATAGAAATAGTTCTAGTACTGGTTAGCTCAATTCTTGTAGCACCATTACTTACTTTTTTATTAACAGAAACTTTTAATTTTATTATTTTTACAAAAGAAGAAAGAAAATGTATGAAAGACTTTCAAAAAACATTTGCCAAATCAAATGTTACAGAACATTATAGCGGTTTTGCGCCAACTATTCCAACAGAAGCAGACGAGAAACTTTCTAGATTTCCAAAATATAAAATTTCACTTGTCGCAACAAGTGGCATACTCATTTCTTTGGTGGTTGTTTTGATTTTATATACCGGATTATTGGGTTATTTTTCTAACACCAGTTTTTATAATGGGATAAATGTAATGCAATTGAACTATGCATTAATTTTTGTATTATATTTGTCAGTTGATTATCAAAGATTACTGTTAGAAATTTTTTATTCACATCTGCCCCATCTTTATCCCAATACAAGGTTTCTATTTCCTTTTAAAATAATTTTAATATTGTTCTTGTGTGTAGTAATTTTTTTGGGTATAAGTTTATCATACACATCGTTTCTTTTGGGTGGTTCATTATTAATTTTAATGTTCTCTTTGACAATGTTTTTTAGCGATACTTCTTATATCGCAAAGTTATAAAGAAGCCAAATTGACCTTTTGCAATAACAAAAACACCAACCCAAAATAGCACAGTTGCAATTTTTGGCGTGGTTTGGTATCATTTTTATCGCATTTGATACAGGCTAAAAACCTATGGACAACAATCTCAACACAAAAGAAGAAATAATGGAAGAACTTGAAAAACAGGGCGGAGAAATGAAAATAGGAATTAATAATAGTGAAAAGGAATCTATGGATAAATTTAGGGGGTTGCTTGATGAGTTAAACGATAAAATAACATATGATGAAGGACCTTATATGCATATAGGTATTGGTAATGTGAATGACCCAGAACGATTTCCAGCCATTACTGAATTTTTTATCAGAAGGATAAAATAAAAATATGGACCTTTGTTTTGAGATATTGATTATATGAAAAGAAAAATTTTAGACTCAATTTGTGTTATTAATGAAATATTAGAGAAAAATCCTTTTAAACCAGAAAGTTCGTCGGGAAGTTGGAAACACAACACCACAGAAATAAATAAAGAAATTAAAAGATTAGGACTTGAAAATAATATTATTTTTGAAAAAAATACTTTCACCATAAGAAATTTACACTTTAAAAGGGGAGGAGTACTTGCATTTAATAATAGTTATTTAATATCAATTCACTTTGAAAATAATATATTTGAGTGTGAGAAGGATGGTGCGGGTGTCAATATATCAGCAACTAATGCTCAAATTACATTTAAGAATAATTCTTTTAAAGAAAAGTTTCTTGAATTATTTATAGCTTCTATGGGTTGGCGAATTTCTTTTGTGAATAATTCTTTTAATAACTCATCATGTGGTATATTGACTGATCCATCTTTTTCTTCCAATGAAAAAAAACAAATTGGAAATATAAAAATTGACTCAATAGTTTTGAAGCATAATAAATTTGAAAGCTTTGATTTATATGCAGGTAGTGGAAAAATAATTAAAGAAGTTATAGGCAGAAAAAATACCTTCCATGATTTTGGTATAGACGATGTTTCTAAAATAGATTACATATCTTTTTCCACAGATAATAAATTTATCCTAGAAGGTAAAAGGGAATTAGAGATTGACAGACTAAGAAGGACATTCGCAAAACTGAAATCAAAAAGTATAGAATCCAATTTTACGATAGAGGCTAATGACTTTAATGCCATAGAACTGGATATTTATAGAAGAAATCCTAACCGTATAAAATTTGGAGATAAATTTTTATTATATATAGAGAAACATGTGAGCAACTTTAAAACTTCTTGGATTTCAGCAATGGTATGGCTTCTAATAGTTAATACTGTAATTTATATTATATTAATAATACTTTTGGGGGAGTTTCATATAAATCTTAATTTATGGTTTACGTCACTAGATCCACTTGTAAATTTAAATAGTTATCTAAAAGAAAAGGGCTATGAGCATTTTAATCGTGATTATATTTCCCATATTGACTTTATTAGAAGGATATTCATTTTATTCTTTGCATACGAAATAATAAAATCCTTTAGAAAGTTTTCTAGATAATTTGATATAATTAACCCATTGTGTAATAAAAACCAATTATATGAACCTTAAGAAAATCTTACAAAACACAAAACCGACATATCAAACCTGTCTTTCGTGGTTTGGGTCTATGTGGGTTACCATACAAAATTGCTCACATTGGATGCCAAATACCCTAAAGTTTTGGTTTATCCTAAAATGAAAGGGTCTGCCCAATTCTCTATCTTCTGCACTGTCTATCGCATTACGAATTTCACTTTTCATATGGCCCTTATCAATAGTTATGCCCCCATGCGCCCTATCCTTTGCCGCCCATTGTTTCCATGTTTGTCCATTTATTTCCTCCAACTTCTTAAAAATGAGTTTTAAATTGATGACAAGCTGTTTTTTATTGGTTTTATCATTTGCCTTAAAATATCTGAAACTAAACACAACCTTATCCTCGGTGTGACTAGGCAATACCTTACTACCAAAATCACCCATACCCTACTCTATACTAAACACATCTCTATAATAATTTTTTATAGACTCATTTGATATTGGAATATGTTTCTTTCCTTCTTCATAGACATCCTTCCATGGCTTGTGCTTGTGTGTTATATCAACAAGTTCTCTTGCAGAATATTTATCAAATATTTCTAAAGTTTTTTCCACTACCCATATAGTTTCTTCATTAAACTTATCAACATCACATTTTTCATTTGGTATCACACCTGCACCATTACTTTTGTATTCTTCGTAAACACTGTCTACGGCAGGTCCGTGCTTCCATGCCTCTATTGTTTCAGAAAATAGTGGTTTGTCATATCTTACTAATGATATAGCCTGAGCAAAGTATAGAAACTTAAGCAGTTTCATATTTGTTATATCGTTTAAATCTTGGTCTTTCTCATAAGATTTACAAATAAACAACCTTGCTATATCAACTGCACTTGCTTTGTTAGAAAGTGTGTCCATATTTATTAAATTATTATACACCAAAAGAGCAATAATCGCCAACAATCGTCATACAAACAGAGGGTATAAATATGTAGGGGAATAAGTAAAAATTGGGTTAATTTTTGATATTCTCTTTGATTTTACTGTGAAAAAATATGGACACATCATTGAACGACTCTCAAAAGAATAATATATAGCCTATTAGGGCAGAAAAATAAAAGAGGAAGGCTGAAAAATAGCACGGTTGCAATTTTTGGCGTGGTTTGGTATCCTTTAACCTATTGACTTGTCAATCTATGGGATGCTCCCTGTATTCTGATATAGAGAAGATTTCATACGATATTGCTTGTCATAATAAAAATCGCGAGAGTATGGCGAGAAAATCACTTATAACAAGAAACGAAAAAAGAATAAAGTTGGCGAAAAAATACGAGAAAAAGCGCAAAGCATTAAAGGCGGCTAATGATTACATTGGTCTACAAAAACTTCCAAAAAATGCTTCGCCTGTTCGTATTCGTAATCGTTGTTTCATAACCGGCAGGTCGCGGGGTTATCTTCGTGCTTTTGGAATTTCAAGGATATGTTTTCGCGAGGAAGCACGCAAGGGTAATCTCCCAGGAGTAAGAAAATCATCATGGTAGTTGATAAAGTTTCAGATTTAATAATCAGCATAAAGAACGCTGGGATGGTGAATAAAGATAATGTTGAGATTCAGTATTCAAAGTTCAAGCATCAGATAGCAAAGAAGTTGCATTCTTGCGGTTTTTTGGATTCTGTTGAGCACAAGTCAAAACCAAAGAGTAGGCTGATTATAAAATTGAGATACAACAAAAACGGACAGCACTGCATACATGATGTAAAAAGAATATCTCGCCCTTCTCATCGCGTGTATGGTGGGTCTAAAAAAATATTGCCTATAAAAACAGGTCGTGGCGTTACGCTTCTCTCTACTCCTAAGGGCATCCTCACAGACAGGGAGGCGAGGCGTGAGAATGTGGGTGGAGAGTTGCTTTTCTCAATCTGGTAATAAAATTCATTATGTCTCGTTTATCAAAAAAACCAACATCGCTACCACAAGGAGTATCAGCAGAATACAAGGATTTTACCTTGTCCGTAAAGGGTCCTAAGGGTGAGTTAAAAAGGCAATTCAAGGACAACGCAGATATTAAAATTGAGAATAATGAGGTATCGGTTTCAATCAAGACGAACTCTCCCAGAGTTTCCAGCGTGATGTCGGGCACTCTTGTGTCGCATATCCGCAATATGATCAAAGGGGTGACGGATGGTTTCTCAAAAAGATTGGTGATTGAAGGCGTGGGTTACAAAGCGGAAGCTCAGGGGGATAAACTAAAACTAATAGTTGGCTTGTCACATCCTGTTATGGTTTCCATACCGTCAGGGATAAAAGTTTCTATTGAGAAAAATGTAATTATTGTTGAAGGGATGGACAAGGAGATGGTTGGTCAGTTTGCTGCGGATGTATGTGCGGTAAAAAAAGTAGAACCATACAAAGGATACGGCATAAGATACGAAGGTGCTTTTGTAAGGCGTAAACAGGGTAAGCGTGCTACAGCATAAAGATAAGATTATGAAAACACAAAAGAATGACAAAAAAATAAGAAGAGAAAGACGGCATAAAAAAATAAGGAGCAGAATTTTTGGCACAGCAGAGTGTCCGCGACTTTCTTTTTCAAGAACAAACAAGCATATATATCTCCAAATAATTGATGATGAAAAGGGTAACACCCTTGCATACACTTCTTCACACTATTCTGATGCTTCCAAAAAAGAAAAGGCAGCACAGATGGGGGAGAATATCGCCCGTCTTGCAAAGGAAAAGAAGATAGAAAAGGTCGTTTTTGATAGGAGCGGTTTTTTGTATGCGGGATTGGTAAAGATAGTTGCTGATTCTGCGAGGGCTGCGGGACTTAAATTTTAATATATGACAGACGAGAAAAAACAACAAAAAAATACCAAAAAGGAAGAGGTAAAGAAAGCAAAACCTGCTGTCGCTTCTAAGAATGCGCCAAGGGACAAAAAGCAGAACAACCAAAGGAACAACAACAAAAAACCACAATCACGGGGTTCTTCTGGAAGACCTCAAAACAAAAGACAGAGAAAATCACGGGCTAACAAGTCTGAGGCGAAGGAGTTTGATCAAAAGATACTTTCAATAAGAAGGGTATCCCGAGTTGTTGCTGGCGGTCGCCGTTTCTCACTTTCTGTTGCGGTGGCGATAGGCAACCGCCGTGGCAAAGTTGGAATTGGAAAGGGAAAAGCGACAGACACAGTTCAAGCGATAGAAAAAGCAGCGGCACAAGCGAAAAAGAATTTAATAAATGTCCCTCTCACCGAAACGCTTAGTATCCCTCATCAAGTGTCGGCAAAATACTGTGCTTCTGAGGTTATGCTTCGTCCTTCAAAATCATTCATAGCAGGTGGTGCAGTTAGACAGATAGCAGATCTTGCTGGGATAAGAAATATAAACGCAAAAATAAAAACACGCTCAAAAAATCATATCAACAACGCAAAGGCGACCGTAAAGGCGTTGAGTAAATTGATAACTTAAAATATGAAAATTCACGAACTCAAAAAAGAATCACATAAAAAAGATAAAAAAAGAATTGCACGGGGAGGCGCAAGGGGTAAAACTGCTGGTCGCGGAACAAAAGGACAGAAATCAAGGGCAGGAACAAGGATAAGACCTGCTTTCAGGGATGTGTTTCAGAAGATACCAAAAAAGAGAGGACACAACAAAAATCGCGGAAGGACGCTTCGTCGCAGGTTTGTTCCAAGAACAGAGATATCAATTGGTTCGCTAAACAGCATAGAAGGAAAGCTAATAAATCCCCGCACACTTCTAAAGGGCGGTGTTATAAAAAAGCAAAGGGGAATGTTGCCAAATGTAAAACTGCTCGGAAGGGGTGATGTAAAAAAGGCATTTTCTGTATATAATTGTTTTGTATCAGAAAGTGCTAAACAAAAAATTGAAAAAGCAGGGGGTAAAGTGCACATATAAATTATGACTATAATACAAACATTATCAGCAATAGCAACTGACAAAATTCTCGTTAGAAGAATAGGATTCATCCTTTTTGGTCTTATCTGTTTCCGTCTTCTTGCTTCCATTCCTGTTCCAGGAGTTGATACAAATGTTCTAAGCGCACTCCTTGAACAAAACCAATTTTTAGGCATATTCAACATATTTTCAGGTGGTGGTCTTGAGAACTTTTCAATAGCACTTTTGGGTGTGTTTCCATACATTACTGTTGCCATTGTTGCCCAGTTGTTGACAAGCGTGATTCCACGACTTCACGAGCTTTATCACGAAGAGGGAGAAATAGGAAGAAAAAAGATGGGGCAATACATAAGAGTAGCATCCGTTCCCATCGCTGCTGCAAACGCATTCGGTCTTTTAACTTACTTTCAGACAACGGGAGTCCTCCCAGAACTTGACTGGTTTGTGATGTTGGTAAATGTATCCGTCATGACGGCAGGTGCCGTTTTGTTGATGTGGGTTGGTGAGCTTATGACAGAGTTTGGAATAGGTAACGGAATCTCAATGATAGTTTTTGCAGGTATCGTGGTTAACATCCCTACATTAATAGGTCAGGCAGTGTTTGCCTTTGAAACAGCAGATATACCGCTTTATGTCGGCATCATACTCGGCATATTTGTCTTGTTCTATATTGTTGTATTGGTGAATGAAGCAGCACGACCAGTCCCTGTAACATACGCCCGTTTTGAGCGTAGCGGAACAACGCAAGCAAGCAGAACTTCTACATATCTTCCACTCAAAGTAAATCCAGTAGGAGTGTTGCCATCAATATTTGCATTAACCATCGTGGCGTTTGTCCGATTTTTATCTGGAACTTTAAGCAATAGTTCAAACGAAATAGTTTCAACCGCCGCACAAGCGACACACACTTTTCTGGCAAATAATTATTACTTCGCAATTCCTGTGTTTATCCTTGTCATATTCTTCACATATTTCTACACGCCTATAGTCCTCAACACCAAAAAAATGTCAGAGAATTTGCAGAAACAAGGTGCGTTTGTTCCAGGGATAAGACCAGGAGGAGAAACAAAAGAATATATGGACACCATAATAATACGCATCTTGGGTGTCGGCGCTTTGTTCCTTGGTGTTGTGACTGCATCTCCGTTTTTAATTCAAGGAGGCGTAACACAGACAGCACTTTTTGCAATAGGTGGAACATCAGTTCTCATTACCGTGTCTGTTATCCTTGATATTCATAGAAAAATACAGGCACACCTCGTAACCTTTAACAAAAATGATGTCTGATAACAAATGCTACATAATATACGGTTCGCCAGGATCGGGAAAAAGCGTTCAAGCTGAGATACTTGTGAAGTGGCTGAAGGAAGAAAAAAAGGAAAAAGCGACACTTTTCTCAATGGGGCACGCACTCAGAGAAATGGCGAAAGAAGACGAGGGGACCCTTTTTGGTAGGTGTCTAAAAGAGTATTTGAATAAAGGATACCTTGTCCCCAAATTCCTACCAACGATGATATGGGGTGATTTCCTAAGAAAAAATATAGGCAGCGAATATGACTCATTTGTGTTTGACGGTGGCGCAAGAAGGATAGGAGAATCAGAAAGCCTGTCAGAAGCCCTTAAATTTCTGAAAATGGATCCAGTAGTTTTTTTGATATCTGTCCCCAACGATGTCTCAAGAGAAAGATTGCTGAAACGAGGTCGGCATGATGATAGGGATATTGAAGTCATAGACAAGAGGATTGAGATGTTTAATAAAGAAACAAGCGCAGCGATAAAAGAATGGGTCGCAATGGATGAAAAAATATACACAATAGATGGCACAAAGACGATAGGAGGTGTCGCTGAGCAAGTAGTTGATGTCCTAAAATCTCTATGATAATAAAAACACAAAAAGAACGAGATACCATAAAAGAAGCTGGTAGGCGATTGCATAAAATATTAAGAGATGTCGCATCACGCGCAAAGGTTGGAACAGATGCGAGTGAATTAAATACTCTCTGTATAGAAATGATAAAAGCAGGCGGTGATGTTCCAGCGTTTCTGAATTACACGCCGTATGGCGCAAAGAGACCTTATCCCGCAGCGCTCTGTGTGTCTGTTAATGATGAAGTGGTACACGGCATTCCAAATGAAACACAAAAAGTATTCAAAAAAGGTGATGTCGTGTCATTTGACTGCGGACTCATACACAACGGGTTTTTTGTTGATTCTGCGATAACAATAGTAATTGGCGAGGATGATATAGACAAAAACTTAAAGCGGCTTCTAAGGACGGGAAGAGAAGCGCTTGAAATGGGGATTGTCGCAGCAAAGACAGGAAACACAACAGGTCACATAGGACATGCTGTTTATGAAAGAGTATCAAAAGAAAACTACAGTGTCCCAAAAGAGTTGGGCGGTCACGGAGTGGGCAGAGCAGTTCACGAAGAACCTTTTATTCCTAACAAAGGAATAAAAGGAAGCGGTGAAGTTCTTAAAGAAGGACAGGTTATCGCAATAGAGCCCATGGTTATTGAAAGCACAAACAACAAAATTAAAGTTGATGAAGACGGCTACACATACAGAACAAAAAGCGGTGCACGGGCAGTTCACTTTGAACATACCATTGAAGTGACAAACAAAGGTGGAGTTGTCATAACTTAGGAAAAATAATATAATTCTTTGTATATGAAAAACGAAAAAACATTAGTCATAGTCAAGCCAGACGGTGTCCAGCGCTCTCTCATAGGAGAAATAATTACAAGAATGGAAAGAGTAGGGCTTAAATTGGTTGCTATAAAAATTTTGATACCAGATGATGAAACAGTAAGAAAACATTACACCGTTGACCCTATGTGGATTAAGGGCACAGGTGAAAAACTTATTGAGAATCTAAAAAACAAAGGATCAAACGAGTTTGAAACACCAGAAGAAGCCGGAAAATCTGTTTTGAACAACCTTGTTAAGTTTATGACTTGTGGACCTGTTGTTGCTATGGTATGGCAGGGCGCAAACGCAGTGCAACTTGTGAGAAAACTTGTGGGAACAACCGAACCCTTGTCTTCTGATGTGGGAACAATAAGAGGGGACTTGGTGCTTGACTCCTACAAACTCGCAGATGTTGACGGAAGGGCAGTCAGGAACATAATTCACGCCTCTTCTTCCACAGAGGATGCTGACAAAGAGGTAGCCGTTTGGTTTGATAATAAAGAGCTTTTGAAGTATCGCCTAATTGCAGAGCAAATAATCTATGATGTCAATATTGACGGTCTAAAGGAGTGATTTAAAATATAAGTAGTGTTCTGGAAGAGATTACACAATATATATAGGATATACTCGATACAATTTTAATTGAGTTAACCACATGACCAAAAGGTCTTATAAGGAGCACTTTAAAAACACACAAAGCCTATCCTGCTCTAAGGATAGGTTTTGTGTGTTTATCCGTTTTTTGTGGGTGTATACTAAGAAATATGGAAAACTACATAGGTTTAATTGTCATACTTATATCCGTTGCAGTAATTATTTTTTTCTTAATAATAATAATTCTTTTTTATGATGACATCCTTAAATTTGCTCCACAGGAAATAAGAATTCGTGATGAAACCTCCACAACAACAGACAACAGAGATAGAGAAACACAATCCCCACTTCAAGACAACAGAGAAACACGCACACAAGAGCAAGAACAAGAAGACACAAGAGATGAAGAAAGCATAGCACGAGATTATGAAACAGATGAAGAAACTCTCATCCGTCTTGCAAGAAGTAGAGATGAAGATGTCAGATACGAAGTTGCGAGAAACCCAAACACACCAAAAGAATCATTGCGCCGTCTTGCAGAAGATGATTTTGATTTTGTAAGAAAAGAAGTCGCAAAAAATGAAAACACATTAGGAAAAACACTTGATTACCTTGCCGGTGACGGTGATTGGGAAGTAAGAGAGTATGTTGCGCAACATTCAAACACTTTTACCACAACACTTGACACACTTTCAAAAGATAAAAGACGAGAGGTAAGAGAAGAAGTCGCACTTAACCCAAGAACAACAAGGGGGACACTTCGCTCCCTTGCAAGCGATCAAGAGGAAAATGTGAGAGAAGCCGTTGCAAGACACCCCAATACATCATCACAAACACTCCGCTTCCTCTCACGCGACACCTATGCAGAGATAAGAGAAGAAGTGGCAGGAAACCCCAACACACCATCAGATGTCCTTGGACGGCTTTCTGATAACGATGAAGAAAAAGATAGATATGTAAGAAAAGCAGCAGTCAGAAATCCCAACTACGATTCAGAAAAATACAAATACGAAAACGATTAAATCTACTTTTACCAATCTATAGTAAATATTCTATCGAAGACCCCTATTCACACCAAACAATTTTTATTATAAGATATAGTAATGAAAAAAAATTATAAATATATTATAGGTGTAGCGGTGATTATAATAGTCGCTGGTGTTTTATATGTAAATAGTGTCCATTACAAGGCAACTCAATATTGTAACTCAACAATAAAAGATTCTTATCGTACCATCGCTTGTATTGGGTCTGAAAGTGGAGAAAGAGTGTTTCTACCTCTGGGCGAAAGTTGCAATACATACTTGTGGAGGGGAATAAAATTTACAGGAAAAACAGAAGAGCAGTTAGAACGGGATGTAAAGAGTTGTATAAGTGAGTATAAGAGAGAATACAAGATTAAAAAATATGAGTTGTAATTAAACACAAAGTATAATTTACCCTGTTTCTTCTTCTATCAATTTTAACATTATTTGTCTTTTTTCCTTTGGACCAGAAGGATATAACCGTGAAGGGTGTTGTATAGTGGTCATTGCTCCTACTATATCACCAGTTGTATCATCAAAACTTTCTTGAAATGTTGCACATGCCAGACAGTAAGGAAGATTGTGAAGAGGTAAAAATTGCACCTCAAATTTCTCTTCTTGAAACACTTTCTCAGTATTCCCATCAAACAAATCCCTTATTATTTGTTCAACATAAAGTCCTTTTTTCCCAATCCCTGTTTTATCTTTATCTGTTAAAAAAATCGCTGTTCTTAATTTTTCTGCACTTTTATCATTGCAAGTCGAGTAAACAAAATCACCTTTTTTCGGATTTTCTTTATATTTATCATTTATATTAAAGTTTAATATATATGCTATAAGACTAATACCATTTTCCTTAAAATATTCTAATTCCAATTCCTCAACATACATACCAATTCCTTTTATTGTTCCATCATTATTTCTACCAGAGGTAATACCCCTGCCTGAAATCTGAATAAATACCTCTTTTCCAAATATATGAAAACTTAACTTTGGCTCAGTGCTTAAATCTAAAGAATCCATCTCATTTAAGTCCTGCCCATCCTGTCTTGCAACATCCCATCTCTTATTGGAAGAGTTTTTTAGATAACTATTTGGAATAGTAATAGCAAATCCATCACTAATTAGAAAGATCTTTGCCAAATTCCTTTCAGCGTGGCGAACATATATTCTATCTTTTTTCATACCTTCACTATATTGTTCCACATGTATCATAATAAAATGTAGTAACTCTGAGTTAACTACTTACTCTCCACCTGCGTGACAATTCTATCAAATGTTTCGGGATGTTCCTGCGCTATGGAAGAAAGCATCTTTCGGTTTATATTTATTTTTCTTTTATTTAAAGTATCTATAAATTTACTGTAAGTGGTATTTTTTGATCTCAAGGCAGCGTTTAATCTAATGTTCCACAACCTTCTGAAAGTTCCCTTTTTTACCCGCCTATCTCTGTATGCGTGGAGTCCAGCGTGCCTTATAGCCTCGTTTGCCTGTCGCTCTTTATTTGAAATTCCAAAACGAAAACCTTTCACCTTTTTTAAGGTACTCTTTCTTCTTTTTAGTGATGTTGTTCCTCGTTTTATTCTTGGCATAAATAGATAGTATAATTAAAGATTTACAAAGAACCTCTGCATCTCTTTTTTAGACACAGACAGCGGTCTGCCCCTGTTCCTTGCCAGTTGCTTCCTGCGTGACATTTTTGCATTAAAATGACCGTGACCTGACTTTCTTACTCTCACGCCAGACCCTTTCAATGCAATTCTCTTTTTTACTGATTTATTTGTTTTCATATTCTACAAATAGACAATATATAAAACATACACTATTTCCCATTATTAAGTCAATCCCATCGCAAATATCGCTTTATGGAAAAAAAAGGAGACCCATACGACCGTATGGGTCTCTCGGGATCAATGTAGCGTAGGAACTGCGCCCTCTGTGGGCTTGCTCTCACCCCCTGCGGACCTTTCCTTACCCAACACCTTTGAGGTTACTCGGTATGCCGTCTCCGCGCACATTTGGTTGAAACCAACCCTACGCCAAACTCTCACGAATTCCTCTTCTCCCAGACCAAAAATTATTGAAAGCTCCTCTCTTGTGAAGATGAAAACAAAATTCCTTATAGCATCTTCTTTCTCAGGGGTCATATCACCCTCACCAAGGGCTTTAATCCTCTTTCTGTCTCCATCTGAAAGAAAACTCCTTACCCTTTTAACGATACCTTTAACCACTGCCTCTTTGTTCTCCATCTGCTTCCACCTCTCTGTGTGTAAAACCTTTTTGTCCTTTCTCTTTTCCTTTCTCATAGAATAGAAAAGATTAATAAAAATATTATCACACCCCACGAAAAAACACAACCCGCCACCAAACCACCAACTACTCGCCCTTCTTCTTTTCTTCAGTTTGATCTTTTACACCACCACCTTTCTTCTCCTGTATCACTATAGAAAAACCCTTAGGACTCTTTTTCAATTCTTCTGCCACATCATAAGGGTAGGGTATGAAATCTAAAAATGCCTGCAACTTGCCCTTAAGAAATTTCTCATCCATATATTTATAGCGACCAAACAAAAATAAATCAATCCGAACCCTGTGCTTCTCTTTCAGCCACTCTTCAATTTTTTTGGCTCGCATATTTATCTCGTTTTTTCCTGTGGTTGGTTTTATCTGTATGGTCTTCGTCTCGCTTATGTGTTGTTTCTGTTTTATCTCCTTCTGTTTCTTTTTCTGCTCGTATGCATATTTGCCGTATTCAACTATTCTGACAACAGGCGGAACCGCCTTTCCTGACACCTCAACAACATCAAGCCCATCTTTCTGCGCCATCGCAATAACATCCTTAATAGACATCACATTAAGGTTTTCGCCGTCTTTTCCTATTGCACGGACCTTCTCTGCCCTAATCTCCTCATTTATGCGAACTCTCCCCGAGCTCTTTTTTAGTTTATTTTTCAAAATTTATATTTATTATCTTATAAATTAAGTATAGCGACATAAGCATAATATGTAAAGCGCAAATTGTTGATGTATAATTGGGTAATGGAAGGTTCTCGACACAACAAAACCAAAAAACACAAAGCACAAATCATATTTTCCTTTTATTTGTCTTTAATAATCGGTGTGGCTATGATCTTTAGCGCACTTTGGTATACAAACAGCGTGCTCCTGTTCGGCATCAAGGACTCAATAAACAGCGTAAAAGGAACACTCATCATTTCTGTCAACAGCAAAATAAAAAGCATCACCTCTGAAGACCACATCCGCGGAGACAAAGACAAAGCAGAAGTTTTTTTGATAGAGTATTCCGATGTATTCTGTCCAGCATGCGCACAAATGCGTGAAACAATAAGAAAAGAATATAACTCAAGAAACAAAGACCTGGCTTGGGTGTACAGACACTTTCCACTCTCAACACATCACCCCTTTGCATACAGACCCGCGATTGGATCTGAATGTGTCGCTGAAATAAAAGGCAACGATGACTTCTGGAGATATGTAGACACATTGTTTGAGATAGAAAAAAGAGAAAAAGTAACAACAGAAATAGTGGAAAGGGAAGCAGTATCCTTGGGCATCTCTGAGCAGGAGTTTGAAAGATGCATAGTAAAAAGAAAACATCAAGCGCGAGTCTTTGATGAGCGACTTGAAGCATTTTCTGCAGGAGCAATAGGAACGCCATTTATCATATTGGTAAACAGAAACGGCGAAGTAAAAACACTACGCGGTGGCGCAATCCAGCAAAAAATACTCGCAGGCTTTATAGATTCTCTTTTGTAAGCGTTTATTTAGTGTATAATGATATTTATATATGGAAGAAATAGAAACCAAACAAAAAAATAAAAAAACAAACGCCTTTGTCTTTTTTGTTGTATTAATCGTAATAGTTTTTTTACTCCTTTTTTATTCTACTGAAGTCAGCGAAGACATAGCCCGAGAACAACCAACACAACCCGCACAGCCAACACAACCAACGCCACCAACACAAAGAAACAGCGGCTACAGCAACGCCGACAGCACCGACAGATTTATAGAAGCCCTGGTAACCATCCGCGAATATGATCACATACGGGGAAACAGAAACTCAGAGGTCAGCGTCATTGAATACTCTGACTTCCAATGCCCGTTTTGTGGCAGAGTTCACAACACACTTATTGAAACCGTAGAAGAATCAAACGGCAGAGTTTCGTGGGTTTATAGACACCTCCCACTAACAGAAATACACCCCACAGCAACCGCCGCATCAAGCGTCTCTGAATGCATCGCAAGAGAGAAGGGAAACGATGAATTTTGGAGATTTACTGACACACTATTTCTAAACGGAACAATATCTCTGAGTAGCAGAACACAGTTAGTAAAAGACACAGAAAGACAATTCCAAATATCAGAAACTACACTCAACCAGTGCATATCAGACCTCGCCATATCAGACCGCATAAAAGCAGACACAAACGAAGCAATACGCGCAAACATAAGAGGAACCCCCGGTCTATTATTGGTAAACCACACAACAAAAAGATACCGCTTGTTACCAGGTGCAGTTTCAAAAGAACAACTCATCAGAGCAATAGCAAGTCTATAAAACAGTCACCATGGCATCTTTAATAACACTAATGTTCGGCGCCTTTTTAGCAGGCATCGCGCTTTTTCTACTTCCTTGCACATACCCATTAATCCCCGGTTACCTTGCGATTCTATATCAAGAAGGCGACACAAAACAAAAAATGATGAAAAAAGCAGTCGCCTTTCTCGTAGGTTTTTCAATCATCATATTATTATTGTTCGGCGTATTGTCTGTCGCTGGTTTTACGATACAAGTTCTGTTCGCACCATTTCAATCATTACTTATTAAACTGGGAGGCATAATAATTATTTTCTTCGGCATACTAATCATATTTGCCGGCGCCTACCCATCATTTCTAAAAAAGACATATCATTTTGTCGGCATAAACAAACCCACAAACAATAACTCAATAACCACATCCTTTTCACTCGGCGCGTTTTTGGCACTCGGCTGGACACCCTGTCTTGGTCCAATAATAGGGAGCATAGTGATACTCACAAGCCTTTGGGACACATTCCTTGAAGGACTCTTGTTGCTAACCGTCTTCCTCATTGGCTTCACCCTACCTTTTCTCGCTATTGCTTGGGTATATGCAAGCGCCTCAACAACCCCAAAAATTCCAAACTGGTTTTTCAAGGCAGTTTCAATAATAGGCGGACTCGTCCTTATAATCTTAGGATTTTTGCTATTTTTTGATGAACTTGGTTTAATAGCATATGTGGGCTACCAAACAGCAGACAACCTCGGGTGGCTCTCTGAGGTAATTAATGGGCTTGAAAACATTGCAGAAAAGTTTTTTAATCAGTAAATCTCAGTAAATTTTGCTGACTTTACACAGCCCGTCTTTATATATATAATAAAACCCTATAATAAAATTTGTAAATCGTGAGATTAATAAGATACATAAGCAATGTAATTGCAGAATCAAAAAAAGTCAGGTGGCTACCCATAAAAGACGCCACCAAGCTTACCATATTGGTTGTAATAATAACCCTACTCGTTGCTTTTATTTTAGGATCTCTTGATTACGGAACAAATTACATTATCCGCACAATCATATGAGTAAACAAACATCAACAGGAGAAAAAAACTGGTACGCAGTTCACACATATTCGGGCTATGAAGAATCCGTTATGCGCAACCTAAAACAAAGAGTAGTAACCTTAGGCATGGAGAACCGTATTTTTGATGTCATTGTTCCAACAGAAAAATGTGTAAAAATAAAAGGAGGAAAACGAACAGAAGTAACAGAAAAAATTTATCCAGGATATGTTTTGGTAAACATGATAGTTGATGACGAAACATGGTACACCGTGAGAAACACACCAAGAGTAACAGGATTTGTCGGTGTCGGAACAAGCCCAGTCCCACTCTCTGAAGAAGAATCAAAAAAAATATTCTCAAGGATGGAACAAACAACACCAATGTATGAAACTGATTTTACAGAAGGTGATATGGTAGTTGTTATTGACGGACCGTTCAAAGACCTTGAAGGCCGCATAGGAAGTGTGAATCACGAAGAAGGAAAGGTCAAAGTATATGTGCCTATGTTTGGAAGAGAAACCGGCATTGAACTTGATTTTCTTCAGATAAGACGAGTATAAAATAAATATGAAAAAAGTTATAAGACAAGTAAAAATTCAACTTGAAGGGGGAAAAGCAACCGCAGGACCCCCAGCAGCAACCGTTCTGGGACCCCTTGGAATAAACATAGGGGAATTCATAACGAAATTTAATGAAGCAACCAAAGAATCAATGGGCGAGGTTATCCCTGTTGTATTAAGCATTTATGACGACAGAAGCTTTACCTTCATAACAAAAATATCTCCCGTCTCCCGATTGCTATTAAAAGAAATAGGAAAAGACAAAGGCTCAGGAAAAAACCTTGTCACAAAGGCAGGAAGGATAACAAAAGAACAAGTGAAAAAGATAGCAGAGAAAAAAATGGAAGACCTAAACACAAAAGACATTGAAGCCGCATCAAAAATAGTAGAAGGAACAGCAAGATCAATGGGCATTGAAGTCAGCAATTAAAACGACTGAAATGGCAGCAAAAACAAAATCACTCAACCATACCCAACTTGTCCTCAACCTTCTTCCTTATCTCATCCGCCAACTTTTTATCCTCACTAAGACACTTTCTCGCAGCATCATAGCCCCTCCCAAGCTTTTTCTTACCATACGCATATGAACCAACCTTTCCCTTCGTTATAATCTTGTATTTCTCACCAAGCGCAAGCAACTCTCCCTCCTTTGTTATACCCTCGTTATACAAAAGATCAAACTCAGCAAGACGATGGGGAGGTGCAACCTTATTCTTTACAACCTTAACACGAACACGACCACCCATAACCTCATCACCCTTTTTAATCTGTGCTATACGGCGTATATCCAAACGGACAGAAGAAAAGAACTTTAACGCCTTACCACCTGGCGTTGTTTCAGGACTTCCAAAACCCATTGACCCTATATTCATCCTTATCTGGTTTATGAAAATAATAACCGTCTTTGACCTTGAAACAATAGCAGTCAACTTCCTTAACGCCTTCGCCATCAACCTCGCCTGCAAACCAATCTGCATACTATCCATATCACCCTCAATCTCAGCCTTCGGAGTCAGTGCCGCAACAGAGTCAACAACAATAACATCAACACCACCCGACCTAACCAAACTATCAGTTATATCAAGCGCCTCCTCACCAGTGCTTGGTTGAGTAAACAAAAGTTCCTCCAAATTAACACCAATCTTTTTTGAATACTTTGTATCAAGCGCATGCTCAGCATCAACAAACGCCGCAACACCACCCTGCTTCTGCGCCTCCGCAATAGTATGAAGTGCAAGCGTAGTCTTTCCTGATGACTCAGGTCCATATATCTCAATTATCCTTCCTCTCGGAATACCACCAACACCCAAAACAGCATTCAAACCGATAGACCCCGTAGGAATAACTTCTATATCCAACTTCGGTCTCTCAGACAAAGTCATTATCGCATCCTCACCAAACTTTGTTTTTATTTCATCTATAGTATCAGAAATATTTTTTTTAGACACGCCACCACCAACACCGACACTTTTCTTTTTACCACCCTTACTCTTACTCTTTTTAAGCATATACCTTACTCTATTATATTTATTACTATTCTACAACAATAATCTCAATCGCCTCATTCCTAACCCTCCCATCTGGAGAAGTCGCCTTAAGATTAATAACATTATAACCGACAGGAAAGGCAATCCTTTCACGAAACTCCATCTCAGGTGTTATGAAAATCGCCCTCCCATTAAGCAGAATCTCACTTGTAAATGAAACATCACCCTCAACAACAACAGGCGAAACAACCTCCGCTCCACGCACAGGACTCTCAACATTAATCACAGGACCCGCCCTAAAAACACGAGAATTCCAAAGCAAATACGCCACTATCAAAATCGCAAGTATTAGCGAAAACAGAATACCACCCGCCCTCCTTTTTGTCCTTACCATATAGGCGTTATTTTACACCATATTACGAAAAATAGGGAGAAATGAAAGACCACCCAATCCCAGCTCCTTAAATATATTGATTTTTTGTATATCATATGATATAAATATTAGTAGGCATCAGACTGTTGTGGAGCCCCAAGCTTATGCCGGGTAAGTGTCGTTTTTTCGGCACCGAAACAACAGCAGCTTAGAAAAAGATCCGTAGGGGTCTTTTTTGTTTGTAAGTATTTACTTAGTGGACCTAATTCTTCTTGGATATTCCCAAACATCTAATATTTTTGGTTTTATATAATTCTTATAAAGTCCTACAGAACCATTGTATTCATATTTTGTAAAAACTATATTAGCAATCAAGTCTGCCAATTGAATGCCATAGCATTTCTTAGAATTTTTATATTTTACTAAGATACTTTCACAACAATGATTATCATTGTGTATTGATTCAACATTAATATATTCCTCCAACGAATATTTTGATCCAGTTTTTAGGTTTCTATTATCAATACAAACCTCAACTGATTTTGTTGATATTTTTCTTGTGATTTTTTCTTGGAATAATCTATTAAGGGTATAGTTAAAAGCCAACTCTTTAATACTATCTGAGTTTATATATTTTTCTTTATAATATTGTGCTGCAGTATCAATAATGCCAAGCCAAATGTTAAAATCTATTCCTTTACTATCTATCTCACTCAATATTCTCTTTTTCAGGGCATAATTCATATCAGATCCTTTTATCTCCCCCAAGGTTTTTAAAGTAGAATTATTCTTTATAACCTTCTTTGCTAAATTTTTCCAGCTTTTATAATGTCTTCTTGAAGAAAAATAAATAACTGGAAATACAAAATATCTGCCACCCCTTCCTAAATTTCCACTTTCATCAATATAAAGCCTCTCTATTTCCATATCGCCTTATTTTACACCATATTACGAAAAATAGGGAGAAATGAAAGACCACCCCCTACTCCTTATCAGCCAAAATCTCCCTCGGCTTTGACCCCTGCTGAGGCCCTATAACCCCCCTATCCTCCAACATATCCATCAACCTCGCAGCCCGCGAATAACCAACCTTAAGCCGCCTTTGCAAAAGAGAAGTAGAAGCCTTTCCCGCACTTACAACAACCTCCCTCGCATCATTATACAAATCATCCTCATCATCACCCCCACCATCACCAAAACCACCAAGACCAGCACCACCACCACCACCACCACTACCACCACCCTCAACATCATCAGCAACCATTATATCGCTTATAGCCGCATCATTATTCTTCACTATATTACTCACAACACTCTTAACCTCCGCCTCCCTCACATACGCCGCCTGCAACCTCTCCGACTTCGCCATCTCACCAGATATAAAAAGCAAATCACCAGCACCCAACAACTTCTCAGCACCAGCACTATCAATAATAGTCCGCGAATCTATCTGCGAAGAAACCTGCAACGCAATCCTTGACGGAATATTAGCCTTTATCAACCCAGTTATAACATTTACAGAAGGCCTTTGCGTAGAAAGTATTATATGTATCCCAACCGCCCTACTCATCTGCGCCAAACGGACAATAGCACCCTCAAGCTCCCTCGGATACGCCTGCATAAGATCCGCCAACTCATCCACCACCACAACCACATACGGCAAAATCTTACCCCTCTTAGAAGAATTATAAGAAGCAATATCCCTCGCCTTAGCACTCTGCAAAACATCATACCTCCTCTCCATCTCCTTTGTCGCCCAAATCAAAGAAGCAACCGCCTTCTTAGGAGAAGTAATAACATCAGTAAGCAAATGAGGAATACCATCATACAAAGTAAGCTCAACCCTCTTAGGATCAACCAAAATAAACCTAAGCTCCTTCGGCGAATGCCTATACAACAAAGAAAGCAATATATTATGTATAACAACCGACTTCCCAGACCCAGTAGTCCCCGCCACCAATATATGAGGCATCTTCGCCACACTAACAATCTTAGTCCCACCCTCAATATCCTTACCCACAACTATAGGCAAAGGATCACCAAACGCCTTAAACTTCTCAGAAGCAATCATAGAACCAAGCCCAACAGTCGCCTTCTTCGTATTTGGCACCTCAATACCAACCAAAGACCTACCAGGAATAGGCGCCTCAATACGGACAGGATGAGCCGCCAAAGTCAGCTCCAAATTATTCTGCAACGCCAAAATTTTTGAAAGACGAACCCCCTCAGCAGGCTTCAACGCAAACCTTGTAATAGACGGACCCACAGAAACCTCCTCAACATCAATATCAATACCAAAATTATCAAAAGTCCTCACCAAAGTATTCGCCTGCGCCTTAATATCACCACCAGACGAAGCACCCTTATCAGTCTTAAGCAAAGACAAAGGAGGGAAATTATACGGCGCATCCGAAACCTCAATCTCAGACAAAACAGGAGTCCTCACAGGCGCACCACCACCACCATCACCATCACCAGCACCCTCTTCCTCCTCATCACCCTCCTCATCACCCTCCTCAACATCATCCTCCTCATCCTCACCTTCCTCCTCATCACCCTCACCCTCAACATCCTCCTCCTCACCCTCACCCAACTCCTCACCATCTTCCTCATCCTCATCCTCATCACCATCACCACCAATAACCTTAAAATCCTCCGCCCTCTCCTTCTTATTCTTCCAATCAGTAACATACGCAGCAAGCGTAGGATAAAGCATAACAATAAAACCAGTAATAAAAACAACCAACAAAATAGGCAACGCAAAATAAAGTTCAAACAAATACACCAACAAGTTTGCAATACCACCACCAACAACACCACCAACAAAAGGACCAACCAAAAGCGAAAGCAAACCTATAAAAGAAACAAACGCAACCACACCACCAACAACACAACGAACTGAAAAAAACTTTGAAGTCTCCTGCTTAGCAATAACATAAATAAAAAACGCAATTATAAAAACCAAAACCCAATAACCCTTACCAAACGCACTATCAAGAAAAGAAAAAGAAAACTCACCAACAGGACCCGCCCTACCAAACGCAGCCAAAACCAAAAAAATTAAAACAAGAGTAAGAACAATAGAACTAATAACCGCCCTCTCAGCATCAGAAAGAGAATTAATAGATTGTTTAATCAAATTACAACAACCACCACAAAACCTACACACAAAACCCACCAACCCAGAACCAGATTTATTGGTATTTTTCCTTGACCGTCTCATATATACTATAAAAATTATGATAACACGAAAATGGCGATATATTGTGTATATAGTCAATAAATAAAGGTATTTTCCACAACCACAAGACAAACCGAACTATATATGCTATAAAATAACACTAAGGGTACTCATACTCATTTTTTTATGGGTTTGCGTTCCCATCCTTAGAGTTATGTTTTTTAAATATAAAACTAAGGAAGACTTGATTAGTAGTTGTGTTTTGAAAATTTATTTTCAAAAAAAATAAATTTTTATTTCACATCTTAAAACTTAACAAGTAACAGTCATAATCGATTATGAATATTACAACAAGTAAAGAAATGAAGCGGATAGTTTTAGGAGCTGTTCTTTCTTTTGTGCTCGTTGCATCACTTTTTGCGGTTGCGCCAGTCGCACACGCGCAAAGTGAAGCAGAGCTTCAAAAACAAATAGCAGACCTTCTTAAGCAAATTCAAAGTTTGCAAGGTCAGCTTGGTCAGAGCGGTTCAGGTCCGGTTGCGTCTTCTTCTTCGGTGTGTCCAAACACTTGGACTCGCAACCTAACTTTTGGTTCCGTAGGTGAAGATGTAAGAAAACTACAACAGTTCTTAAATGATGACCCCGACACGAGAGTTGCAACAACAGGAGTTGGTTCAGCAGGAAGTGAAACCACTTTCTACGGATCACTCTTAACAAGTGCAGTCACTCGTTTTCAGGAAAAATACGCAAGCAGCGTATTGACACCTATAGGGCTCACACAAGGAACTGGAGGCTTCTACACAAGAACCAGAGATCACGCAAACTCACTTTGCTCAACAACAGTTGAAAGAAGTGGTAGTAGAAGGAGCATAGACACCGAAAGTGTCACTCCATCAGCTGACTCTGTAAGGGTTACCGAGGGTAACCACCCAACAAACGGTATAGCAGTCCAAGGCGCACTTCGTGTTCCTTTCACTGTCTTCTCACTAACAGCGCCAAGATCCGGAAGTGTGCGCATAAATGGTGTTAAAGTCCGAAGAGTTGGATTGTCAGATGACGACAGCTTTAACGGCCTCGTCCTTCTTGACGAAGACGGACTCCAAATTGGAAATGACAGGAGATTAAACTCCCGTTCAGAAGCAACTGTTGGAGGACGATTAGATATTCGCCGTGGCGAGACAAGAACATTTGTCGTCGCAGCAAATATCACCACACCTACTGGTAATGACAATATCGGAGGTGAAATCGCAGCATTTGAAGTCATTGACATAGTCACAGACGCAGATGTTGACGGAAGATTACCAATCAGAGGTGCATCACACACCCTGAACGACACAATTGAGCTTCCTACACTTGATGTTTCAGAAAACTCAGGTGATTCGGGAGAACATGAGATAGGTGATGAAGTTACCGCACTTTCTCTTGATCTTTCTCCAGATGGATCAAACAGAGACGACATTCGCCTACACTCACTTACCTTTGAGCAGTCAGGTTCAGCGAACTCAAATGACATTGATGTAACGGTTAGAATTGATGACGAGGATTACACTCCAGTAATCACTGAAGACCGATACACAGTAACCATTGACGGAGGACTTCTCATTGACGACAATGACGAGGTTCGTGTTGAAGTTCTCGCAGACATTGAGAATGGTAACGACCGAAATATTAGATTTGAGGTCTATGAAAACACAGACATCTACGCTACAAGCCGAAAATACGGCTACGGTGTTCCATTGAGTGATGGAGGATCTGGTGTAGATCTTACAAGATCGCCAATTGTTGCTGGTGATACAATCACCATAAGCGGTGGTAGTGGTGGTTCTGACGACCTTAGCTTAAGAGGAGATGACAGAAGGCCAATAATTGAAGATAACGATGCACTTCTCGGTCGTTTTGAGCTTGAGGTTGATGGCGAACCTATTGACTTCCAAGACATTCAGTTCAGCGTTGCGCTCACAAGTGCTGCTGACAATGACGATAATCGTGTTATTGAAGATCTAACTCTTTGGTATGACGACCGTCGTGTTGCAGATTCTGATGATATTGAATTTGATTCAGTAGATTCAAATGCACAGACTGTCACTGGTGAAGAGTTTGACCTAAGAGAAGATCTTGAAGAAGGAGAACACGAGTTTGAAATTCGCGGAACTCTAAACGAGTACTTCAAAGAAGGCGATAGGGTTCAATTCACAATTACCGGCTTCGGTCGTCTTCGCGGTGTAACAACTGGCGACAGATATGGTGCCCACGACTTTCTCGGCGGTACATCATCTGCCCCAGGAACACTTGAGCTTGATAGAGTTACTGCAAATGCAGGTGAATTCGCGGTTTCTTTCTTCAACCTTTCGGCTAGAACAATCGTTAAAGGTTCAAACAATGTTGAAGTAGCGAGAATTCGCTTTGATGCATCCGACTCAAACAATAACATTCGTGTAAGAGATATTGATCTTACATTTGAGAACACAATTGACGCATCTGGTAGAGATACTGACAATGTCGGTATATTTGACAATTGTGCGTTGTTTGATGAAGATGATGATGAAGTAAGCAGAAATGATCACAGTCCAAGTGGTAGTGACTCTGATACTGTCCAATTCAACTTTGACAGAGATTACGAAGTAGAGGAAGACACTGTTGAGCTCATATCAGTTATCTGTGATATTGACAATGATGCTGTCAGTGCTGACACTTACAGAATTGCAGCCACAGCAAACGGACAAGTAACTTACGAAACACTCGGTGCAAGCAGAAGGACAAGAACACTTGCCTTTGCATCAGGAAATGGTCCAACATTGACAATAGCTGGTTCAGGTACACTAGAAGTTGATATTCAAGATGGTACTACTAGAATTGTTCCTGTTGGTGATGATGGTGAGAGAGTAAGGGTTGGCTCAATTGAATTTGAGGCAGACGATGAAAACATTGTTCTTGAATCAGTCTATCTCACAGTTACTACTGGCACGGCTAATGTAAGTGATGTGGTCTCAGACATCTATTTTGTTGAGAAAGATAAAGAAGATGTATCTGCAAATAGGCTAACAACTAGGACTATTTCAGACACAGACACTTCTCAAGAAGTAGAACTTAAACCTAATATTGAAATTGACGATGATCAAACAAAGGTATTAGATGTTTATGTTAATCTCAAGGGTATAAGTGATGAATCGTCTGGAACAGGTAGACCAGCAGATTCTGTTGAGGTCACAGTTGACTGGGATACAACTATGGTTGGATCTCCAGCTGCTCCTAGAGAGACCGATGCAAATGTCATTGTGGCAAGTGGTGAAGAGAGACTCGGTGGCGCAGGTATTAGTGGAATAACCGATGGTGAATCTGTCGGAAAGATTTACACACACCGATCAGTTCCAACATTCACACAAAGAGATGTATCTGGAAGACTTGATAGTTCAACAGAGTGGATTTATGAATTCACAGTTCAAGCAGACAATGAAGGTCCAATATCATTAAACAAATTGACGTTTGATGTAAGAGGTTCTACTGGTGTTACATTAATGAGCAGTGCTTCTTTGAGGTTGTATGCTTACGATAGTTCTACTGGTAGGTCAAACCCTATTAGCTTAGGTTCTGGTGCCAGCTCTCGCACCGATGGTACTGTTAGTGCTGGTATCTCCAGCTTCACATTCGGTAATAACAAAGCAATAACCTTTGTTGAGCCATTGAAGATTAATGCTGGTGAAACAGTCTATTTTGCACTTAGATTAAGTGGAATTGACGCAATACCAGATAACACAAGCATTACTACATTCCTACAAGGTGATTCCGGTGACCCAACCACTGGTTCTGTAGTAGCAGGTAGTGTTTCGGGAAACATAGTTTGGTCGCCTCACTCAGAATCAAGCAATGTTGACACATCTGACGCCGATTGGTTTGAAGGTGAGCGATTGCTTGGAGGAGATGCAGAACTTGAACAAGATTCTCTATCTCAGAACTAAGTTAACACTTAATTCCAACACAAGGGTCCAAACCTTGTAAAAACAAAACACCCGCTCCCGCGGGTGTTTTGTTTTGCCCCAATTTATTAACGCTCGGCGGCAGAGCCGCCTCGCCCTCGCTCACTCCGTTCGCTCGCCCCCACACCCTTCAACCTATCACTCGCCCCAAACCTCGCGACCCTTTTTCAACTCCCATTTTCTCAAGCATTGACACTTTTTTAGTATTTTGTGTATAATACAAGCATCTCTCATTATTGGGAGGGTTAAAGATCCGAGAATAATCCCCTTCACGGGGGATTATTATTTTTGTCTAATCTTTTTACCCCAAATATTTCTCTTTTTAATATCGCTCGGTGGCTCCGCCGCCTCACATGATATAATCACCACCATGAATAAAACCTTTTTCTTTATTGATGATAGTGGTTCGCTTATATGGGATAACCCCTATTCAAAGGAATTTTTGAAAAATCCGCCCAATAGAAGTGAACAAAATTTAAATTACTGGAGACGCAACTATTTTGTATTTGCTGGTATCCATATTTCAGCAGAAAAGTTGAAAGAATTGAACCCTCTTATAAATACAAAGAAAGAAGAGTATTTTGGCACTAAAAACGTTGAAATCAAGTCGGAGTGGTTGCGTGTACCAAAAAAGCGACACAAACACTACTTATTAAAGTACGGCATCACAGAAGAAAAATTAAGGGAATTTGTAGATAAATTCTGGTATAGTTTATTTTCATCAAAAAATTTCATAGCCCAAGCTTTTGTGTTAGACAAGCGCTATTATGCAAAGAGAGATACACAACCAATTGCACTACTTACACAAGTTATTTTTGATAGGCTGGGTATATATCCTGTTGAAGACATAATCGTTGTGTTTGACCAAATGGAGAGTGATATTAAATCAAAGAAAGGAAAGCACGGGATAATAATTGATGTTTCTAAACAGAAAATAAACACATCACCATTTTTTGTTCGTTATTCGCATTCTGAGGTTCGTTTTGAAAAGTCTTTCAATTCCAACTTTTTGCAGATTGCTGATACTGTTGCCTATAATGTATTTAGGCAATTTGTTTCTAATGGAGATCAGTGGGAATCCGATAAGAAAGAGTTGGAAGTATATGAATATCTTGAAAAAATAGAAGATTGTTTGTATACCAACAAAAAGGGTGTAATTAATGGATTTGGCATTATAAAAGTGCCAGACCCTGCTCACAAAAAATGGGGTCAACAAAAAAAGACCTCAAAGAAATAAGAGATCTTTTTTTGAGGTCAGCCCAAGTCGAATTACTTGGTATCATCTTACGCTCAGAGGATGACTAGTCTTACAATAAGACATCCGACCACTTTTATGGTATCACATACTTTAGTGCTCGGCAAGGTCAAATCTACACATCCCAACCCATCTATCCCATTCGCCCCAAACACTCTGAAATTTCTGGATTTGGCGTATCTATATTGCAAAAACTTGCAATTTCAAATCCCTTATTGCAAAAAATCGCTGTTTTTTGCAATTTCAAACCCCTTATTGCAAAAAATCGCTGTTTTTTGCAATATAGAATATATGAGAAATTGTCTGAAATGGGAATTCTAAAAGAAACAAGCAAACACTTACGCAATCGTAGATTTGTCTTGAAAAAATATTTGGACCTATTCACGGGGTAAGATATTTTCGCCTCCACACTCTGCGACCTTATTGCAAAAAGATAGGGGCGCTCATAGCGCCCCTGCAAAAAGAACTTTACCACGGTTTCCTGTTGAGATTGATGAAGTGGTTCCTATTCTCCTTAACCACTTGACCTTCCTCCAGGTCATAATCGTTGGTGTACCAAACCACTTGGCCGTAGTGTTCGACATTCACCATTTTGTAGACATGGAGCGAGGTTTCAGCCTGTCTGCCATATCTACATTCACCCTCAGTAACCAACCTCGCGGCCGCAAACTTCAAGCGAAGGACTTGATGGTCTTTCTCTGTGTCTCGGCAATACGGCTTACTCGGTCCACGAACTTCCACCACTTCCCATTCGCCGAGAGGCATTTTCTCCAAGTGTAAAATCCGAGTCGAGAGTTTCGCAAGCCAGCCCTTCCTTGTCGTGCCATGAATCATTTGGTCGTAGCAGACATTGGGGTTTGAAAGGGGAATCACGCAGATGGCAGCCTTTTTGGCTGTGTCTGCAATAACTCCTACTGCTCCCTTTGTCTCGCATACCAGTCCGCAGCCCATCTTAGCGCATCCGCCGAAAAGCGGAGTGATAAGCATGAGCAACAGCAAGTGTGTGTTCCGTTTCTTCATCTTTACCTCCTGTGTTCCGTGTATGGAAATGTTCGGTGTCTGTATGTTGGAAAACCCAACTCTCAGACCTGCTTTAATTGTATCATAAAATGGGTTATATGTCAATCATATGGTGGGTGAGGCGAGAGGTTGGAGGGTAGGACCAAGCGAATGAAATAGTTTGGAATATGTGAGTCCGACCG
>JAPPQH010000016.1 GCA_028817035.1 Candidatus Campbellbacteria bacterium
AAAAGCACCGAACCTATAGCCCTAACGGGCTCGCTCGTTTCACTCGCTTCTATTCATTATCGCTCGTGGCTTCGCCACTCGCTTGACGCAACTCGCAGGCTCGTTGCGGTCGGACTTATACCCTATGCGGAGAGAGTGGGATTTTTCACTTGCAAAGCAAGTGAAACTGTTTTCTAAGCTCATTTCATTCGCTAAGAAAAAAGCACCGAACCTATAGCCCTAACGGGCTCGTTCGAGCCCCACTCATATACAAAATAAAAGATAGCCGAAGCTATCTTTTATTTTGTATGCGGAGAGAGTGGGATTCGAACCCACGGTGCGATTGCTCGCACAACGCTTTTCGAGAGCGTCCCAATCAACCACTCTGGCATCTCTCCAAATTCCAGTATATGTGTTATTAAGCGTTATTACAAATGAAAATATGATATTATTAAACTTATGAATAAAGAAAGAGCAGTTTTTGCAGCAGGTTGTTTTTGGGGTGTTGAAGAATCTTTTAGAAAACTTGAAGGTGTCAGCGAAACAAAAGTTGGGTATATAGGTGGAGACACGGAAAACCCAACTTATGAGGATGTGTGTTCTGGAGAGACAAATCACGCGGAGGCGGTTGAGGTTGTGTTTGACCCAGAAAAAATTTCTTACAAAGATCTTGTGAGACATTTTTGGGATATACATGATCCTACACAAAAGGATAGGCAGGGTCCTGATTTTGGAACACAGTATCGCTCTGCTATTTTCTACACAACGGAAGAGCAGAAAAAAATAGCGGAGGAGTTGCGAGATGTGGAAGCTGCGAAGATGCCTGTTGTGACTGAGATAACTGAAGCGGCGATGTTCTACCCTGCTGAAGATTATCATCAGAAATATATTTTAAAGAAGACGCAATAAAAATAAAAGTATGAGTGAGATAAACAAAAAATTTCCAAAAGAAAGGAGTGATGAGGAATACCAAAAGACTTTGACGGATGAGCAATACAGGGTTACAAGAAAGCATGGCACGGAGCCTCCCTTTTCAAGCACGCTGAATGGTAACAAAGAGGATGGTATGTATAATTGTTCGGTGTGTGGTGAGCCTCTTTTTAGTTCAGAAACAAAGTTTGACTCGGGGACTGGTTGGCCAAGTTTTTATGACAGAATGAGTAAAGAGAGTGTTGGTGAGCAGGAAGATAATTCTCTCTTTATGAGGAGGACGGAGGTTCATTGTAATAAATGTGGATCACATTTGGGTCATGTTTTTAATGATGGACCAGAGCCGACTCAAAAAAGGTATTGTATAAACGGCGTGTCGCTTAATTTTAAAGAAAAATAATATGGAAAAATTTGATTTTATAGGAATAGGAGATATAACAACAGATGCATTTATATTGTTGCAGGATGCGGAGGTGAATTGTGGGATGGATAAAGAAAGTTGCACGATATCTATGAGGTGGGGTGACAAAATACCTTTTGAGAGGGCTGTTGAGGTTCCTGCTGTTGGGAATAGTGTGAATGCGTCTTTTTCTGCAAGGCGTCTTGGTCTGAAAAGTGCGATTTTGACGAATGTGGGTGATGATAAAAACGGTCGGGTGTGTATTGATGCGTTGAATAATGAAAATGTGGATACCAGTTTGGTAGAGATACATAAAGAGAAGGTAACAAATTATCATTATGTTCTTTCTTTTGGCGCGGAGCGGACAATTTTAATAAAGCATGAGCATTTTGATTATTCTCTTCCCTCTTTTGAGCCACCGAAGTTTATATATCTGAGTTCGCTTGCAGAGAATTCTCTTGTCTTCCACAAGGAGATAGTGAATTATCTTTCTGAAAATCCTGAGGTGAAACTTGCTTTTCAGCCAGGGACTTTTCAGATATCACTTGGTTATGATGCTCTCCAAGGGATTTACGAACACACGGAAGTTTTCTTTTGTAATGTTGAAGAGGCGATGCGTATTCTTAAAATGGAAAAGAGGGAGGATATCAAAACAATACTGAGAGAGATGCATAAAAGAGGTCCAAAGATCGCAGTTATAACGGATGGGATACAGGGTGCTTATGTTCATGATGGTAATGATTTTATACACATGCCGCCCTACCCTGACCCTAAACCGCCTGTTGAAAGGACAGGTGCTGGTGATTCTTTCTCTTCTACATTTACTTCTTATCTTGCTCTTGGGCATACTATTCAAGAAGCTATTATGAGAGCGCCTATAAATTCTATGTCTGTTGTTCAGCATATAGGAGCAAGAGAGGGTTTATTGACAAAAGAAAACATAGAACAACTGCTTAAGAATGCTCCAAGCGATTACAATATAAGCATTATATGAGTAAAACATATAAAGAAAAAGCGCAGTCCATACTTAATAATTATAGGTATCAGATTTTTGCGTTGGCTGTGGATTTGTTTGCGATTGTTTATTTTATATATGAGTCGTTTACAGAATCAAATTTATACCCTATTGCTGTGGTTCTTGGTATAATTTTCATCGTTGAATATGTAATAGGTCTTGTCGCAGATGAGGATAGGGTTGGTTACTTTTTTGACCCTATTTCAATACTTGAACTTATACTTATAGTTTCCTTTATAACTCCAGCAAATAATCTTGGTTTTATAAGGGCTTTGCGCTTTTTGAGAAGTCTAAAAACTATTTCTACATATAGAAAAATAAAGAGTGTATCAAATAGATTTTATTGGTATCAAAAATACAAAAAATTCTTTTTGAGCTTGCTACAACTTGTAATATTCATAATATTGGTAACTGGTGTTGTGTATGCGATTCAGGCGGACAGAAACCCAAACATAAATAATTATACAGATGCGCTTTATTTCACGGTAACAACGATATCAACAACTGGTTATGGGGATATAACGCCTGTTGATGAGGTTGGAAGATTGATTTCTGTTCTGATTATGTTACTCGGTATAACTCTCTTCCTAAGGTTTGCAAGTAGCATAATTATCAGAAACAAGGTTCATTACAGGTGTAAGCAGTGCGGACTTTTGCTACACGATTCTGATGCGGTCCATTGCAAACACTGTGGCGCGATAGTGAATATAAAAACTGAGGGTCGGACTTGATTATATCGCGAGAACTTTTTCAACTGCTGAGAGTATCCCGCTCACTCCAAGGTTGTAGTGTTCCAATAATTCTGTTGGTTTTCCGCTTTGACCAAACTTGTCTTTTATCCCAACGCGAACTATAGGCATTGGTCTGTTTTCTGATAAAAATTCACAGATTGAACTTCCCATTCCACCTGCACATTGGTGTTCTTCAATGGTGACAACCCTTCCACATTCTTGTGCATATGAAAGTATTTTTTCATCAAGCGGTTTTATTGTGTGATTATTTACAACGATGACTGGTGTCCCTCTGCCATTTAATTCCTTTGCTGCAAGCATTGCGTTATGGGTTAATGATCCGCATACGATAAGAGCCACCTTTGGATTTTTATCTCGCCACAAAACATTTGCTTTGCCTATTTCAAATGGCGTATTTTCAGTAGTTACTACTGGCGTTGCTTCTCGTGCAAGTCGTATATAAACAGGTCCTTCCATTTCTGCTGCCGCGATGGTCGCTTTTTTCGCCTCTACGGAATCTGCAGGAACAAGAACGGTCATCCTTGGTATAACTCTTGTTATCGCGATATCTTCTATTGCTTGATGTGTTCCGCCATCTGGACCAACGGAAATACCGGCATGTGCCCCAACTATCTTCGCATTTGCGTTGTTATAGCATATGGTTGTCCTTATTTGCTCCCAATTCCTACCAGGAGAAAACATGGCGTAGGAGGCGAAAAACGGCACTTTTCCCATAGCCGCCATGCCAGAAGCGACTGATGCCATTGACTGTTCTCCTATCCCCATCTGAAAAAATCTATCAGGAAATTCTTTTCTAAATATTGAGGTCTTTGTGGAGTCAGTTAGGTCGGCACACAGCGCGACAACTCGTTTATCTTTTTTGCCTGCTTCAAGAAGACCTTCTCCATATCCTTGACGGATGGGAACGGACTCAACATCTTTTTCAAATATATATGGATTTAATTTTGCAGAGTTTTCAATCATAATAAATTATTCATTTTCACCTTTTATTTTTCCTTTCAAAGAACGCAAAGTGTTAAGCGCAAGTGTTCCCTGTTCTCCTTTTGGAACAACATCTTCTGGTCCTTTGCCTGGTGGTGCGCCATGCCAGCGAAAATCTCTTTCAAATTCTGGGACGCCTTTTCCTGGAATTGTGTGTGCAATGATAACTGATGGTTGTCCGTACACTGACTGTGCCTCGCCTATCGCTTCATAAATGGCTGATATGTTGTGTCCGTCGACTTCAATGGTGTGCCAATTAAATGATTTGAATTTATCCATCAGTGGTTCAAGTGGCATTACATCTTTGGTAAAGCCATCTATCTGTATTCCATTTCTATCAACTATGCTGATTAGGTTGTATAACTTTTCTTTTCCTGCAAGCATCACTGCTTCCCATATCTGTCCGCAATTAAGTTCACCGTCGCCCATAAGACAATAAAAATATTTGTTTGACTGTTTGTTGTCCAATCTTTCTGCAAGAGCCATGCCTACTGCCTGAGATAAGCCAGAGCCAAGTGGTCCAGAGCTTGTTTCAATTCCAGGCAAAAATTCTCTATGTGGGTGTCCTTGTAGGCGTGATCCAAGTGAGCGCAATGTTTTAAGCTCGCTTAGTGGGAAGTAGTTGGCGTGCGCCATAGTCGCGTAAAGGACTGGACAAATGTGCCCGTTTGAAAGAACAAGTCTGTCACGATCTTCCCAGAAAGGTTTTTTAGGGTTATGTTTCAGAACTTCAAAATAAAGCAGTGTGAATATGTCTGCCATACCAAGAGGACCTGCGGTATGACCAGAGCCTGCGGATATTAGGGACTCTATTATTGAAATGCGAATCTCTCCCGCTTTTTTTTCTAACTCTTTTATTCTATTGTCATTTAAATGAACCATTTATTATATTTTACAACAAAATTGTCGCTACTCAAAGGCACAGAGCCCCGAGTGGGGCTCTGTGCGGAGGAAAGAAAAAGGAACAAATTTTCGATACCTGACTTAATGCCGAAACATTTCATCAAGTATCATTATTTATTATATACACAACTGCTGATAACTTCTCTGAATTTTTGTATATTTTCCTTGAAATCTTTTTCTCCTTTCAAAAGTGCAGACCCAGAAACAACCGAAGATGCCCCTGCTTTAATAACCGAGCATACATTTTCAACACTAATACCTCCATCAACGCTTATAGGCAAATCGGGGTTTTTGTCTCTGATTGCTTTTATCAAATCAAGTGCCTGTATGTTGAAAGGTTCGCCCTGAACCCCTATCCGCGAGATGCCCATACACTGAACGCCATCCACATCCAAAGACGACACACTCACTGATGACAAATCGTCATTGATTGTGAACGCAACATACACTTCACATTTACTTTCTTTTATTTCCTTTATACAGGTAATAATCTCATTGTCGGGTTTTCCGTTAAAAGAGCCGTAGTGAATTATGAGTCGTTTTGCACCCATGACAGACCAAAAATTTATTTCTTTTATCGGATTCTCTACCATCATGTCCACTTCAAAAGGAACATTCATCATTGGTCTTATGTCTTTCACATCACCTATCAAAGAAGTAAAAGGCCATGACTTTGGAGATGCATAAACACCATCAACTATATCAATCTGAAAACAATCAACTTCATTTCGTGCTTTGTCCTGCACTTTCAAAATGTCATCAAGTGTTTTTGGTATTACTGCGGGTTTTATCATTGTAGTTTTGATATCCGTCTTTTATGCCTCTCATCATCTGAAAACGGCGTTGTTAAAAAAGAAACTGTGGCGGTCTTTGCGTCTTCTATTGATACAAACCTTGCGCCTATTGATAATATATTTGCATCGTTGTGTTCCCTTCCAAACTTTATTATTTCGGAGTTGTTGGTGTTGTAGACAATCGCGCGAACATTTGTAAAGCGATTCGCAGCTATCGCCTCTCCCTGCCCCGAGCCACCAATGATTATCCCCACGCCCCCATTTTCTGATATCTCTTTTGCTAATGGGTTTATAAAATCTGGATAGTCGTCGGTTTCATCAAAAGAAAATGGTCCAAGATCTTCAACCTCATATTTTTTCTCTTTAAGAAAAGCAGAAAGTGATTCTTTCATCTCAAAGCCCGCGTGATCTGAAGCAATCAAAATTTTCATATTAAATACCTAATGCCCTTTTTGTGTGTGCGAGTAGTGTGGATGAGTAACCCGTCTCATTGTCATACCAAACAAAGACCTTTACAAGATTTCCATCTACAACTCTTGTTGAATGCAAATCTGCAACAGCAGCAAACGGACAGCCAATCATATCAGAAGAAACTATTGGGTCTTCGGCAACTGCAAAAAACTTTTCATATATCGGATTGTCGGCTGCACTTCTAAAAATATCATTTACTTCTTCCACGCTCGTCGACCTTTTTGATAAAAATGTTATATCCACTATTGAGCCAAGAACAACAGGAACTCTTATTGAAACACCGTCAAACTTGCCCTCAAGCTCAGTTAAGACTTTTGTGGTTGCGACTGCTGCGCCAGTTGTTGAGGGTATCATATTCTGCGCCCCTGCCCTGCCAAGCCTAAGATTTTTTCCCTTCCTTGTCTGACCATCCACTATATTTTGTGAAGATGTGTATGAATGAATTGTGTTTAATATAGCTTTTTCCACCCCTATTTCGTCATTAAGAACTTTAAGCGGTATCGCAGATGCATTTGTGGTGCAGGAAGCGTTTGAGGTTATGTCGCACTTGTTTATCACCCTGTCATTAATTCCTACAAGTGCCGTTGCACCTTTTATTCCGCCCTGTGGTTTGTCTTTTACAGGGGCAGATATTACCACCTTTTTTGCACCTGCCTTGAGATGCACCATTGATTTTTCGTAAGATGTAAAAACGCCTGTTGTCTCTACCACCACCTCTACCCCCAAGTCAGACCACGGCAGGTTGTCGGGGTTTCTTTCAGATATATATTTAATAGCGCGATTATCAAACAAAAGATTTTTTCCATCGGGACTCACAGAAACACTTGAATCAATGCCGTGAGCCGTGTCGTATTTGAAAAGGTATTCTGAGTTTTCAATAGGCATCAAGTCATTTATGACAACAACATCAAAAGAATCATCGCGAAGGGCAAGCTGTAGGAATGCCCTCCCTATTCTTCCAAATCCGTTCAGTGCTACCTTTGGTTTTGACATAAAAATTACTTCTATAAAATATTATAATACATAAATTACCCAAGTTTTTCTTTGAAGAGTTTTTGCAGAATTTGTGGGTTAGCGCTTCCCTTTGTCTCCTTCATCGCCTGTCCGACAAAAAATTGTAAGACCGATTCTTTCCCCTCCTCCCTATACTCTGCGACTACTTTTGGATTGTCATTTATTATTTTTGATACCAATTCTCCAAGTTTTGACATATCAGACTCCTGAAGAAAACCACGGCTCTCTGCCACCTCAAGCGCACCACCCCCCGACACAACCAAAACAGCAATGGTATCTTTCGCACCCCTTGAAGATATCTTTCCATCAGCAATCATATTCACAAGTTCTGCAAGACTCTCAGATGTTATCTTTAATTCCGAGTTCTTTTTGTAATATGACATTATGTCTGACAAAAGATAATTGGCAGTGAACTTTATCTTTTTTTTGTCATCAATAAAGTTAGATATCGTGCTGTCAAAAAGTTCTGATATATACGCGTTTTCCACCAACACGCCCACTTCTTTTTCACTCAAACCAAAGCCCAAATACCTCTCCCTCTTTTTTGTCGGCAATTCTGGTAGTGTTTTAAGCAAACTGTCGGGATTAAGTTCGTCATCCTCATATACCATTAACTGCGTGAGGTCGGGGTCGGGGATGTATCTGTATTCAACTGCGCTTTCCTTTGTTCTCTGTGAAAAAGTTTTCTCTGTGTTCTCGTTCCATCCTCGTGTCTCCTGCGGTATTGCCTCTCCCCTCTCCAAACACTCTTCCTGTCTTTTTATCTCAAACTCTATAGCCCGAACAAGCGACTTGAAAGAATTAAGATTTTTAACCTCCACCTTACCGCCAAGTTTGTCAGATTTTGATATTGATATGTTGGCTTCAACGCGCATTTCTCCCTGCTCCATCCTTGCGTTTGATACGCCAAGTGTTTTTAATAATAACTGAAGTTCTTTTGCAAATTCAAGAGCCTTCTCTGCATTGTGAATTACCGGCTCTGTGACAAGTTCCATAAGCGGAACACCTGCACGGTTAAAGTCAACAAGGGTTGATCCCACAAGTAATTCATGATTTGAACGCGCCGTATCTTCCTCAAGATGAATGCGAGTTATTTTAACCCCTGCCAATTCACCGCCAGAAACAAGCGGATCGTCATATTGACTTATCTGATACCCCTTTGGTATATCGGGATAAAAATAATGTTTCCTATCAAAATTTGTTTCTCTTGCGATTTTTCCATTAAGCGCAAGACCTATCAATATTATTTTTTTTACTGCCTCTTTGTTTAGAGTGGGCAGAGTTCCAGGATGCGCCATGCATATAGGACATATATTGACATTTGGCTCTTCCTCTTCGGAATCATTGGCACAACCACAAAAAAGCTTAGAGTTGGTCCCAAGTTCTGCGTGTATTTCAAGTCCTATCGTAGGTTTATATGACATTTTAATAATTCTATCACATAAATTGATTATTTGTCATAGACCGTATATAATAGAGAGCAATGAAAGGCACAACCATAGCGATATTGTTTATTCTTGCGATAGTTGTTGTTTATGCTTCTTATTTGGTTATCCAGCCAGACACAAGTCAGGTGACAGACCAAACTGTTGTAGAAGAAACTGAGCGACCAGATGAAGAGTCCGAGCAATCGGTTGAGGAAGAAGAGGTTGAGGAGGAGAAAGAAGTAACAAGAGAGGAAAAGAAAGAGGAGAGAAAAGAGCGAGTGGTTGAAAAACAGAAAGAGGAAGTAAGAGAAGGGTCAGCAGACAAGACAAGTAAGAAAAAGAAAGCGCCTGCATCTACAGGAAGTCAAGAGATGCAACTTCTCGCGGAAATGAATATCGCAAGGACAACTCCAAGCAAATATTTAAGTTCAAGGATAATGCCCTACCACAATTCTATAAAACAGGATGGGGGGCAATGGTATATACAAAAAGAATCAAATCTCAGATTATTACTTATAGAAGGAAAAACGGCAACACAAATTTTATTGGACTATCTCGCAAAAGCACAGCCAAGAAAGGCGCTTGTCTATGACGCAAACCTTGAAAAAGCAGCAAGAGACCACGCAAAAGATATAGGTGCGAGCGGACAGTTAAGCCACACGGGAAGTGGTGGAAGTAGCATATCGCAAAGGGTTTCAAAATACACAACTTGGAAGGCGGTTGGAGAAAATATATCTTACGGAGCAAACAATCCAAAAGAGGTGATTATAAATCTAATGGTTGATGACGGAGTAACAAACAGGGGCCATAGGGACAATATAATGAGTACAAACTTTGGACGGGCTGGAGCGCACTGCACAAGCCACAACTCCCAATACAAAACTGTCTGCGTTATAGTATACGCTGATTAATTATATTGCTTTTTCCGCTACTTTTGCCATCGCCTCGCCAGCGATTTTCAGAGAATTATCGTCATAGGCGCTTACAGGGACAACTTCCTTCCCTGTCTGTGAGAGCAGTTTTACTGCGGATTTGACTTTGTCGTCTGACACTAAATCCGTTTTGGTAATAAGAATTATCTCTGGTTTTTTAAGTAATTCTTCCGAGTATTGCCCCATTTCTTTTCTTATTGAGTTATATTTCTCAAGTATGTCATCATTTTCAGTAGATATTAAATGCACGACTGTTAGGGCTCTTGAAATATGACGAAGGAATTTTATACCAAGACCTTTTCCGTCTGATGCGTCTTCAATGATGCCGGGGATGTCGGCAATTACAAAGCCATGATACACGCCAAGATTTGGCTCAAGGGTTGTAAACGGATAATCACCAATTTTTGCGTTTGCGTTTGTAATTAAATTAAGCAGTGTGCTCTTTCCTGCGTTTGGAAACCCTATCAAACCTATGTGGGCAATCAATCTGAGCTCTATAAAAATTTTATATTCTTGCCCTTTCTCACCAGGGGTTGCAGTTTTTGGTGTTGTGTTTCTTGAACTCTTAAAATGATCGTTACCAAGACCGCCTTTGCCGCCAGACGCGATAAGAACTTTTTTACCCTCTTTATCCAAATCAAAAACCTCGCTTGTATCCATATTTTTAAGAACAGAACCTGCAGGGACATCAATAATAATGTCTGCACCATCTTTTCCTTTCTTCTTTGCTCCTTGTCCGTTCTCACCGCTGTCTGCCTTAAAAATCTGGTTTTTGGAGTATCGCGAAAGTATCCCTATATCTCTCACTGCTCTGAAATACACATTTCCACCATCCCCACCGTCACCGCCATCTGGTCCGCCTTTTGGAACAAATTTTGCTCGGAGCCAATGGACGATACCGTTACCACCATCTCCAGCTTTTACCGATACAGTGAGTTCATCAACAAGCATATATCATTCAAGAGAAATTTTTGCTAATGCAAGTGCCCCATCGCATGTCTTTGCCACCGACAAAAACCCATTATTATGACAGAAAATAGAACCTTCAACACCTGTTACTTGCTCAAGCTCTTTTCCTCTTTTGCCTCTCCACTCTTTAGGAAATGGTTTTTTAACGGCATACATATCGTTTGAATCAAAATCTCTCGCGGCGACCACAACCCAATGACCTTCACTATCACCAAACACGGCATAAAGAACATCCTTGTATTCACGAAGAATTTCTTTATACGGACATCTGCAATGGAACAGGACTATATTTTTATGCTCTCTATTCTCAAATGCCTCTCTTACCGTGGGCTCTGTTTTTTCTCGCGTTTTTTGTCGTAGGACTTCCCTGTTTATCAAAACTTCTGCAAGGTCAACTGCTTTCAAAAACATGTCATCTACATTCTTGCCTTCTTCGTCTATGTTTAGATTGAAAGAATCTATGACCTCATCAATGGTGTAAATAGACACATCATCTCTTTTAGGGATCGCCACCGAAACGCCACAATCACGAGAATCTACAAAAGAGACCATCTTCCTGTCTATCGCTTCTGCATTTTTTTTAGAACCAGCAATTATTTCACCAAATTTAAGCCACACCAAGCCAAAAGTCGCGTAAGGTATTCCACTTTGTCTTTTGCCCGCACCGCCCTCTTGGTGATGGTCAAATCTGTTTTTTTCAGGGTCGTAAACGCCACCGACATCAAGCAGATAATCCGCTTGATCAAAAAGTTTTGGATCTCTTGTTCTTATTATGTTTATATCGCCACCTTCTACTATCCTAATCGCTGCTGTCCCAAACACTTCGTCGGGGTGAAACTTGGAGCCGTGGGTTATAAGCGTTTTCATATTTATATAATACTATTTTTTATCACCCTCTTCCTGCGGCTCTTCCTTCTTTTGTATTTTTGTAATTGCGTTTGCGACCCTCGTTGCTATAATTTTTTCAAATGACTTAAACAAATCTGCCGCTTCCTGCTTATATTCCACGATTGGCTCTCTTTGTCCATAAGAGCGAAGACTCACACTACTTCTTGCACGTTCCATCGCCTCAAGGTGTTCTATCCACGAGAAATCAATAGCGCGCAATATGATGCCCTTTAACACATCAGACAAAGAATTTTCTTTCAACTCTTCCTTCTTTGCTTCAATGTTTGTAACAATCTCTGGCGCAAATTGTTTATGCCTCTCCACCCAATCTTCCACCTCTTTTTCTTGTCCGTATAAAACCATCCGCCTGTTTTCATAGACATCATTTCTGTGTTTATCAAGGACTTGGTCATACTGAAGGACATTCCGCCTCGCATCAAAGTAATGCCCTTCTATTTTTCTCTGAGCGCCCTCAATTGAGCGGCTTAATATACCGCTTTCAATAGGAAGGTCATCAGGTAGTGAAAGTTTGTTTACTATTTTTTGAACCCTCTCACCGCCAAAAATACGCATAAGAGAGTCATCAAGGGAGACAAAAAACCTGCTCGCCCCTTTGTCCCCTTGCCTTCCGGTTCGACCTCTCAACTGATCGTCAATCCTTCTTGCCTCGTGTCTTTCGGTTCCAATAACAAAAAGACCGCCTAAATCTTTGACCTCCTGACACTCTTGTTCTTTCACGGGATTACCGCCAAGTTTTATATCTACCCCACGACCTGCAAGGTTGGTCGCTATGGTTACCGCACCCTTCCTGCCCGCTTGCGCGATTATCTCACCTTCCTCCTCGTGATTCTTTGCGTTCAAAACTTTATGCTGTATTTTTGCTTTTGACAAAAAAGAACTCAACATTTCGTTTTTCTCTATTGATGTCGTTCCTATGAGAACTGGTTGCCCCCTTTTGTTCAACTCTCCCACCTCTTTTACAATTGCGTTCATCTTGCTTTCCTCATTTTTATAAACAGCATCTGGATAGTCCTTCCTTGCGACAGGTCTGTGTGTGGGGATAGACACGACTTCAAGCCCATAAACTTTATAAAACTCCTCAGAGGATTGCGTTGCCGTTCCCGTCATCCCTGACAAATTTTCATACATCCTAAAGTAATTCTGAAATGTTATTGAAGCAAAAGTCCTTGTCTCTTTCTGAACAGAAAGACCTTCTTTTGCCTCAATTGCTTGGTGAAGCCCGTCTGACCACCTTCTACCCGGCTGCAAACGACCAGTAAATTCATCTACTATTATCGCGGAACCACTCCTCACAACATATTCCTTATCTTTTATAAACAACGCCTTTGCTCTGAGCGCGTTTTCTAAATGATGAACATGGGCAGCGCCACCCTCTGAGTACAAATTATCAAAACCAAGCGCCTTTTCTGCTTTTTCAATTCCCTTAGGGGTCATTGACACGGCACGGACCTTTTCATCTATTTCATAGTCCTCGCCCTCATTGAAAGAGCGGGCAAGTTTTGCAAAAGTCGCGTAAAATGATGCCCCTTCAGGTGCAGGTGTGGATATTATAAGAGGGCTCCTCGCTTCGTCTATCAGTATTGAGTCAATCTCATCCACAACAGCGCAAAAGAAACCTCGCTGACACACATCCTCTTTTGTATATGCGATATTGTCTCTGAGGTAATCAAAGGCGAATTGGTTATTTGTTCCGTATGTTATGTCCGCCATATATGCATCACGGCGTGAAACAGGGCGAAGAAAGTCATAGACCACCTTGAAAGAACCGACAGTATCTCTTGTCTTGTCCTTCTCATAATGACCCTCATCATATAGGTAGGACTCCCTATCATTTATAACCCCAACAGAAAGACCAAGAAAAGAATATATCTGCCCCATCCACACCGCATCACGCCTTGCAAGATAATCGTTCACCGTAATCAAATGAACCCCCTTTTGGAAAAGTGCTTTAAGGGTAACGGCAAGAGTTGCAACAAGTGTTTTACCCTCACCCGTTCTCATTTCTGCGATGGATGATTTATGTAGTGCTATACCACCCATTAGCTGAACATCAAAATGTCTTTGGTTAAGTGTCTGCCTTGATGCTTCACGGACCAAAGCAAAAACATTAGGCAATATATCATCAACATTACCCCCTTTTTTCAGAAATTCCTTGAACTCTTTTATTTTTGTCCGAGCATCTTCTTTTTTAATACCCCTATAACCATCCTCAAGATTGTTGACTTTTTCAACAATACCCTTCATTGAAGAAACGGATGATTTTGAGGCACCTCCAAATATTTTATCTAAAAATCCCATTTTATCAGTTTATCATTTTCACACTAAACCCTGCAAGTAAATATATCCCTACCCCAAAAATAATCGCTCCTCTGTGGGAGCGATTATCTTTCTGCAGAAAAGTATAAAACTTATCGGCGAGATCTCCTTCTTCGTGTTGATTTCTTAGCAGTTTTCTTTGTTGCTTTGCGTCTTCTTGAAGTTCTCTTTACCGCTTTCTTTGTGGTCTTGCGCCTTCTTGAAGTTTTCTTAGCAGTTTTCTTTGTTGCTTTGCGTCTTCGTGAAGTTCTCTTTACTGTTTTCTTTGTTGCCTTGCGTCGTCTTGAAGTTTTCTTTGTTGCCTTTTTGGCAGTTCTTCGTCTTTTCATTATAAATTTTTTATATTTTAATGTTACGGCAACAATCTGACCTGTGGACTGTTGTCTAATAATTTAATTATGAATTAAAAATAATAAATATATTTGTATATCTTAATATCTTGTGTGGAAAACTATTTTATATAATTTTTGCAATTAAAAATTATTTTTTAATATTTTTTGATATCAAATTAAAAAAATTATCTAAAATAGACAAATAAAACTTATAATACAATAGTTTTTAACCTATTAGCATGTTGGTATTACCATCGGTCCCGACTGCATTTGGTCTGCTGATTGCCGTCCAACTCCACATGCTGGTCGTACTTCAAAAGATTGCTGTCGTTGTGGTTGCTGCTGTTGTTGATTTTGCTGTTGCTGTAACTGTCTTTTCCATGCTTCAATCTGTGCTTTTGCCTGCTCGGTCAGTAATTTTTTTGTCTTCTCGTTGTACACACCACTTGCACCCAAGCCATTATCCTCTTGGAATCTCTGCAATGCATTCTCAACATTTGGACCAAAATAATCCTTCTCATAACCAAACTCAGAAACCCTGTAGCCCAACACATTCAGATTTTGTTGCAATGTTTTTACACCACTTCCTTCTGATCCTCTCCTTAAAGGAGGTGTTACAACTTCTGGCTTTTTCTTTTCTTCTTCTTTTGGTTTTTCAACCGTTATTTCTTTCACCCGCTCTGTGAGTGCTTTTTGTGTAGCGACATCATATATCCCATTTGCTCTCAGTCCATTTGCTCGCTGGAAATTTAATAATGCCTTCTCAACCTCTGGACCAAAATATCCATCTTCGCCACCAAAATGAGAGACCCTGTAGCCCAGTGCGTTTAGATTTTGTTGCAATGTTTTTACACCACTTCCCTCTGAACCCCTTCGTAAAAAAGTTGTTCTGGTTGCTGTTGTTGTCTCTGTTGTTTTATCTATGCTCTTTTGCAAAGTCTCAAGGTATCCAATAGGAATTGGTCTATTTGGAATTTGAACAGTTGGTGCCGTGCTGACCTCTCTTGTGGTGCGTGTAGGAGTTTGCGTTGTTGTGGTGCGAGCAGGAGTTTGAGTTGCAGTGCGAGCAGGAGGTGTTTGCATCATTGAATCAGGTGGGGTTGCAGTGCGAGCAGGTGAAGATTGCGGACGAGTAGGAGTGGTAAGGGGGATGTTAGAACTAGGAACAACAGAATCAGGTGTAGGTGGTAACCCCTGCGATGTCTGAACAATCTCTGGCTCTGGAGATCCAGCCACTACTGGCATTGTGTCTGCTGATTCTCTTGGAGTTACACCTCGTGCCGCTAAAGACCTTTGTTGCTGTCTTGCTGCCAACTGGATTGTTAATTCATTTAATAAGCCCCGAAAGTATGCCAACCTATTCAAAAGAACCTGCCTGTTATTCTCAACACTCCTCGGATCTATTGAGCCATCTTCATCTGCATATGGAGCTTCAATACCCTGACCTCTTACGATGCTGTAGTCTTGTTGATTGGTTGGTGTTGTTGATGGAGCACGAACTCTTCCAAAATTACTTCTTCCACCACCTCCACCTCCACCCCCGCCTCCGCCTCTGCCTCCAGATGACCTTGACGGCGCAGTTATCACCTGCTGACTTGAATCTACGGGACCAGCCCCTCCTCTTTTATTACCACCAGAAGAAATTGTTGTAGAACCACTGTTTCCCAATAGGTCTTCATAAGAAGTTATATTAAATCTTATTGGCAGAGTAGGATTGTCAGGAAGTGTATAGTCTATGCTCCATTTTGTAGAGTATGTTTTGCCACCTACTGTCCTTTTTGCTGCCCCTGCTGTTGGTGCTATTGCTATTATCGGATTTGAAACATCCGTTATAGTCGGTGCTACCGACATATGCACTTCTTCACTAAATGTTAATTCTAGTGTGAGTTTGTCCCCTGCATTCTGTCCTCCTTTAAATACCCCCGCTGGTGCTGTCGGTGGTTTTAAGTCTATTATCATAGTCCTTGTCGCTGAGAGAGAGCTATCTCGCCCATCCTTTGTCGCTCTTGCTTTTATATTGTATGTTTTGTCTGCACTTGCTGTTCCCAGTTGATTTGCCGTTTCAAATGTAAGAGCGTACGCTATCTGTCCT
>JAPPQH010000017.1 GCA_028817035.1 Candidatus Campbellbacteria bacterium
CGGTCGGACTCACATATTCCAAACTATTTCATTCGCTTGGTCCTACCCTCCAACCCATCTCTTCCATTTCCACCTATCCTTTTCCCATCACATAATAAAATATATTTTATTATGTGTGCGACCTCACATCTCACACCCCCCAATCTATCAATCAAGTAAATGTGAGAAAAGAGGGGTTTGTCGCTTTATCCGTGATAAAATTATTTAAATGAATTTATTGATTTTATTTTGGTTTGTTTTTGGAACGGTGATAGGCAGTTTCTTAAATGCTGTTATATATCGCCTTCCAAAAGGGGAGACGCTTTTGGGCAGGTCAAAGTGTCCGTGTTGTAGAAAGGTGTTAACTTTTTTTGAGTTGATACCGTTAATCTCTTATGTTTTTCTGAGAGGGAAATGTTCTAACTGTGAATCTAAGATAAGCGTTCAGTATCCATTGGTAGAGGTCGCATCTGGTCTTGTGTGGCTTTTTGCTTACACGCTGGGAGATACTCTCACACACTTAATTTTGCTTGGTGTTATTTTCTCACTTCTCATTGCAATTTTTACTTATGATGTCCTTCATATGTTGATACCGGATGTCTTCTCTATGCCGCTTATAGTCCTATCCTTCATTTTGCTTTTTGTGGAGAACGAATCTGTGAGTTTTGAACTTCTTGCTGTTGGTCCTATCCTTGCGCTGTTTTTCTTCATACTCTGGCTTATCTCAAAAGGCAGGTGGATGGGTTTTGGGGATGTGAAACTTGCGATACCACTTGGGTGGCTTGCGGGTGTGCAGGGCGCATTTTTTGTTTTCCTATTGTCTTTTTGGATAGGCGCTATTGTTTCAATTTTCTTAATTTTGGTGTTGAGTGTGATAAGAAAAGAAAAAATCTTTTCTATGAAAAGCCAAGTGCCGTTTGCACCGTTTCTTATAATCGCCTATTTCATAGTTGAATACTGGAATATTTCTTTTGAAAAAGTGTTAAGCGTTGTATCGGTGTTATAATATCCTTATGAGGTCTTTTCACAAGGGTTTCACTCTCATAGAACTTATAGTAACTATCGCTATCATAGGGATAATGTCGGGTATTATTGTCTTTGCTGACCGTGATTTTGCTGGAAATACTTCAAGGATAAGAACAGGGCAGAGCCTTGCTTTTGCAATCCGTCTTGCACAATCCTACTCGCAATCAGATGAGCTCTCTACAAATCTTAACAACCCCGCTGATGTCGCCTTGCTTGTTGAGTTTCCTTCAAGTGTGAATGATGCAGAAGACGGTGTTACAGAATACAAGATATATCACGAAAAAACGGGAACAGGTGATACCAGCAATATGATACTGGAAGATTCTATCCCCAGTTCTGAAGAAGCGAGTTTCAATTTTGAAGCCAAGGCGGTCTCATTAAACACTTTCAGTGTCGCAAAAGATAGAAGAAACTCAATATTAAACTTTTGTGGCAAAAAAGATGGCACAACAAAATGTATATGGAAGGTTGGCAGCGGTAGCATAGCGGAATCCAGATGTCCTAAAGGAGCAATGGACCCAGTGGAAGGTGGTTTAGGTATGAATAAAAAAGATGTTCTCGTTATTTTCTCACCACCGAATATTGATCCAACATTCATTTTATTCAATAAAGACAATGGTCAAAAAGAAACAATAACTGACGGCTATTTCTGCATAGGTGATCACTTCAATGACTGGCAGACATCAGTCAGTATCATCAGTTCGGGTCAAGTTTTTGTAAGAAGATCAGAATGAAGAAATTAATTAATAAAAAAGAATACGGCTTTACACTCATTGAGCTTATCATTGCTTCCACGCTTTTTGTGTCTGTTGTTGGCGTTGCGCTTGGTGCACTGACTCTTTTTTTGAACGCAAACATAAAGTCACAAAAGGGCAAGGACACTCTTTACACGGTTGATGCTACCCTTGAAACGATGAGCAGAGAACTTCGTTTGGGGCATAGTTATAGATGTGGCAGTAATATCACAAATGTAGTTGAAGAAGCAAAAAAAACAGGCACTTCAGACTGCGAAAGTGGAAATTTTATCTCTTTCAAAAAACAGGGTTCAGATGATGACAGAACGGTATACTTTTTTCATGACGACAAACTGGAAAGCGCAAAGGTAAAATGTGATCCTGAAGGAGACCCTCCTGTTGAAAAATGTAATGTAAATGCAACCGATTTCAAAGAGTTTGTGGGCGAAGGTGTGACATTAGAGAGCGTTCGGTTTAGAGTTACAGGGGCAGCAGACACCGACACGACACAGCCGAGTGTAGATATCTCCCTAAGCGGAACATACGATGCAGGAAATCAAGAGGGTGAAAAAATTTCTATAAGGACAAGTGTTACACAGCGCCGACTTGATATTAAGCGGGACCCTACATCTTCTTTTGCAGTAAGTAATTTTGGTAGGGATGCAACAGCTTTTTATGGGTTTGATGGAACTTCCTGCATAGACGAGGATGGCGAAAAGGTAGAAAAAATATTATGTCAGAATGTGGCGATAAAGGATATAGAGATGGCAGATGGTTCGTTGCTGTTGCTTCATGCAAACGGAAGGTTGTATAAGATGACTGTGCCAAAGAGTGATTCTTGGCGCATACCGCCAACGGGAGGGGTCTTTAATGCAGAACTTATAAAATTTTCTGATGAAAACATAGAGAAGATTGATAATTTTATCGCACACCCAGAGGAAAAATATTTTACAGTTTTGCCACAAAACGAGAGTAAGTGGAGATTGTTTCATTTAGACAGGAAAACAGTTGGTAAGTATGATGAGATAAAGTTGCCAGACATATGTGACGATGAACCGCCTATTGCGAAGGGGGGTAAAGATGACAATTATGTGAGGTCGTATAAAAAGAAAAAAGCGAATGGTTCATGTGATGAAAGCAAAATTTTTGTTAAAAGAAAATGGGGAACATCACCAGAAAAGACAGATACCATATCGGTTATGTCTGGCAAACATTACGCTTTATCTTTAGGTCGTACAGGACAACAATACCGTATTATTGAGCTCTCTAGAGTAACAAGTGTAGGATTAGGATTTATCAGCTCTTCTACATTCTCCTATCATAACAGTTTTTCTTTTGAAGACGAAAGATATGTTATTGGAAATTATGTTTATAATCGTTTAAATGATGGCTATACAAGGTGTGGTGTGGAAGAAAGGAATTGTAATAATGCTGGAAATAAATTATCACTAAGTGGAATTGGTGATGCTGTCTTCTCTAATCCCACTTCCTACACAAGAATTTTGTTTTTGGGAATAAGCAGTGATAATGTTTATGAAGCAAAGGGTGATGCCTTTAATACCAATACCGCGGCAACAAAAGTAGAATTCCCTTCGCAGAGTAGTGGCGTCCCCGAAGGTGCGCTCATAGGTCCTTTTCCAGGGCAGAGGGAGGGGGAGATTAGGTTTAAAAAAGTTGCTTTGAACTCAGAAGGATCATTGCCCTTTGCGGTAGATGTGGATGGCAGTTTGTATGTTTGGGGCTCTAAGGTAGTTACCTCTACATCATCTACCATAAGAGAGAGGGTTTTCGTTCAGCGTCAAAGAGTTGGCTCTGCAGTTAATTTTTATAAAATTGTTAAGATAAACTTTGGATTTTGATTATGTTTAATATAAGTAAAAACAATTATAATAAAGGTTTTTCTATAAGCGAGGTTATCATTGCGCTTGCGATTATAACCATCGCTGTTGGTGCACCGATAACACTCATAACAAGAGAGGTAACTGAAAATACTATAACCCACGAGAGAGTGGTGGCGCAGTTCATAGCGCAGGAGACTATTGAAAATATAAGAAAAATACGCGACAGTAATTTTATAGCACAGGGTGGTGATATAGAGAAAGACTGGCTTGATAATTTGACGGATTGTGTGGGAAAAAATAAATACTGCACCACTACTTTTTTTAATTCCACTTCAATTCCTAATAATGGTTGCAATTCAGACATAAATACTACTTATGGCGGACTTGCAGTAAAGAAATTAACAGAAGGAACAGGTGATATGTGTGTCAATTTGTATCAATATACTGCTGATAATAATCAATACAAGAACGCGTATGTTCCTTGTAATAAAGCTGGTACGTGCCCAGCGGATAATAGTAGTTATGACAGAGGCAACATAGAATACAAGAAAGCATTTCAGATAGAAAGAATATCGGACAGGGATGTAAGGGTTACGGTTTTTGTGTGGTGGTCTGATGCTTTTCCAACTGATGATAAGCAGTGTGAGGTTCGTGATTCTACAAATGATTGTCTCACGGCATCTGAAAATTTATATAGGTGGGTAAGAACTCAATAATGGAAATTAATTATGAAGAATAAATATGAAAATAGAGGTTCGGCATTGGTGATAGCAACGCTTGTTGCTGGTTCTATGTTGAGTATCGCGTTTGGTATATCTTCTATTTTGTTTAAGGAGATTCTTTCTTTTGTTTCTTCGGAGAGGTCATACCATACTTTTCACATAGCCGACACGGCTTTTGAGTGTGCACTTTTGCATGATTTTATATATGGATCTTTTGATAGGTTTGATAATTTGGGCAGACAGCGACTTACAACGGGGCATATCACATGTAACAACAAAATCGCAAGGCAAAACCCAGACGAAGAAGGAGATATATTTAATGCACAAATACCTTTGAGTTATACGGATAATAAGGTGAAATATAAGTTTTATGTCCATGATGGTGAGAGGGAGAAATATTGCGCAAGGGTTGTGGTGACTAAAGAGGAGAAAAGGGAAGATGCAAGTAGCCAAACAAACCTCAAAAGAAAACTGGAAACAACCGTAGAGACTGTTGGGCTAAATCCTTGTGGCGGTGGTTTAACCCAAGGTCAGATAAAGATAAGGCATATAGCGGAGTATTAATTTCAAAACTTCAATTAAATCGGCTCTTCAATTATAATTATATTAATGGATATACCAAAGAAAACAAAGGAGCGGGTGTTAAAATTGCGAGAGATTATAAAAAAACATCGCGACCTGTATCACAGAGAAGATAAGCAGGAGCTGACGGATGAAGCGCTTGATTCAATGAAACATGAACTTGCTGAACTTGAGGCGAGGTATCCTTCATTGGTAACTTCGGATTCTCCAACGCAGGTTGTTGCTGGTGGTGTAAAAAGGGGTTTTCAAAAGGTTGAACACAAGATAGCACAATGGTCTTTTAATGATGTTTTTACATCAGATGAGTTTTTGGCTTTTGATACTCGCGTGAGGAAGGTGGTTGGTGAGATTGATTATTTTTGTGAATACAAAATAGACGGAGTGAAGATAATCGTGGAATATAAAAAGGGTAAGTTGTTTAGGGCGGCAACAAGGGGCGATGGTCGTGTTGGCGAGGACATAACAGAAAATGTAGTTGCGATTAAGTCCGTCCCTCGCAATCTTAATGAGCCTTTGGATGTGATTGTGGAGGGTGAGGTGTATATGTCAAAAAAAGAGTTTGAAAGGATAAACGAGAAACAAAAGAAGGAAGGAAGAGAGGTATTTGCAAACCCACGAAATTTAGCGGCAGGTTCTTTAAGACAGCTTGACTCTAAGATTGTCGCGTCAAGAAATTTAAGCGTGTTTTTTTACGACATTGCAGAAATCAGCGAAAAGATAGAAACTCAAGAGATGGAATATGAAAGGTTAAAATCTCTCGGCTTTCCAATAAATTCAGTGTCAAAGCTGTGTCATAACACGGATTGTGTGGTAGATTTTTGGAAAAAACTTACTGAAAGGAGAGAAAAGGAAGATTACTGGGTTGATGGAGTTGTTGTGAAGGTAAATAGTCGTTCGCTACAGGAGAAGTTGGGCTACACGGGGAAAGCGCCAAGATTTGCTATTGCGTTCAAGTTTCCATCTCGCGAGGCAGCAACTGTGCTTGAGGATATAGTGTTTCAGGTGGGAAGGACGGGGGTCATAACACCTGTTGCAGAGGTTACTGCGGTTGTGATAGACGGAACGACTGTGTCAAGGGCAACTCTTCATAATGAGGATTTTATAAAAGATTTGGATTTGCGTGTGGGCGACACGGTGCTTATAAGAAAGGCGGGCGATATAATCCCTGAGATTGTAAGTATTGTTAAAGAGCTTAGACCAAAGAACACAAAGCCCTTTAAGTTTCCTAAAAAGATTTTGGATTGTGGGGGTGATGGTTCCATCGTAAGAGTGGAGGGCGAGGCGGCATGGCGATGTGTTTCAACAGATTCTTTTATAGGCAGGGTGAGACGGCTTCAGCATTTTGTTTCAAAGAAGGCATTTAATATAGATGGGTTTGCTGAAAAACGGCTTGAGCTTTTTATAGAAAAAGGTCTTGTAAATTCTTTTGCAGATATATTTACATTGAGAAAGGGCGACCTTGAAGGGCTTCCGAGTTTCAAAGAAAAATCTATAAACAATCTTTTGGAGAGTATAGAGAAGTCAAAAGATATAACACTTGCACGACTTCTTTTTGCTCTTTCAATAAATGATGTGGGTGAGGAAAGCGGGCGGATTTTGGCAGAGAGGTTTGCGACAATTGATGATATTGCTTCTGCTGATGTGGAAACAATCGCAGGGGTTGGCGGTATAGGGACTGAGAGAGCGCACGCCATATACTCTTGGTTCAGAGATCCTCTCAACAAAAAGGAGGTTGAGCAACTTTTGTCGCATATAAATATTTCAAACACTACCACCAAAACCAATCTTTTTAATGGGGCGAAAATTGTTGTGACTGGGACATTAAATGATTACACAAGGGATGAAATAAAATCTATGCTTTATGAAAATGGGGCAAAGGTTGTAAGCAAGGTTTCAAAGGCGGTTGACTATGTGGTTGTCGGCAGGGATGCAGGCAGTAATGCCGACCTTGCAAAAAAATATAATATACCCATCGTTGAGGAAGACCGCTTGAGAGATTTTCTATCAAAGGGCTCTCTTTAGGGTTGTGTTAAAATACAAGGAATGAGTAATAAAAATAATTTATCAAGAATACAATCAGCGTTGATGAAGGCAGAGTCGGTGCTGTCTTCTGCGTTAAAAGAGGCAGGCTTTTCTGAGGAAGTATTTCTTGAGATACCAAAGGGGATGCAGGGGGATTTTGCAAGCCCTATTGCAATGCGTCTTGCAAAAAGGGGAGGGAACCCGCTTCAAATCGCTGAGAAGATTGTATCAAAGATAAAGGTTGAAGAACCATTTTCAGATGTGGTTGCGATGAAGCCGGGTTTTATAAACTTTACTTTATCTGAAAAAGAAATAGCAGGGGTGGTGAAAGATATAATCGCAAATCCAGACGAGTGGGGGCGGTCTTCTGTATATGACGAGAATAGAATAATTGTTGAATTCACAGATCCAAACCTTTTCAAAGAATTGCATATAGGTCATTTTATGAGCAACACAATAGGAGAGTCGTTATCTCGCTTTTTTGAGTTTGGTGGTGCAGATGTAAAAAAAGTTTCTTATATGGCAGACATAGGTCTTCATATAGCTAAATCTATATGGGGAATTAAAAAAGCGGGTTTGTCTGTAGAAGAACTTACTTCAGAGAGTTTGGCAGATGCGTATAAGAAAGGGTCAAAAGAGTATGAGGAGGATGAGGGTGCGCGAAGTGAAATAGACGATATAAATGTTTTGATATATGAGAACAAGGATGCAGAAATTACAGCGATTTACAAAAAAGGACACAAAACATCTATGGATGAGTTTGAAGGCTTGTTTGAAATGTTTGGAACAAGGTTTGACAAGTATTTTTTTGAGTCGGACACGGTTGTGTCTGCTGATAAAATAATAAAAAAGGCGTTAGGTGATGGTATCCTTGAGAAAAGTGAGGGTGCTGTGGTCTATCGCGGTGTTGGTGAGGGCATGCATACGGTGGTTTTTTTGAACTCCAGAGGGTTTCCAACATACGGGGGAAAAGAATTGGCGCTACCAAAACTCAAAGATGATTATTGGCAACACAATAAGTCGTTTATTGTAACAGCAAATGAAACAAGGGCGCATTTCAAAACGGTCTTAAGCGCTCTTTCAAAAATAAATAAAGAGGAGGCAGAAAAAACAAAGATAATATTTCACGGAATATTAAAATTGCCAGAGGGAAAGATGTCATCAAGAAAGGGAACCACTTTTTCTGCAAGACAATTTATAGATTCTTTGAGGGAAAAAGTTAAGGGTAAAAGCGATAGAAATCTTAGTGATGAGGATGTGAACGAAATTACTCTTGGGGCTGCGAAATACAGCATACTCTCAACATCTTCTCACCTTGATCGCGAGTTTGTTTATGATAAGGCGTTGAGTATAAACGGAGAAACCGGTCCTTATCTGCAATACGCATCTGTGCGCGCAAGGGTTTTGCTTGAGAAGGCAAAAGAAAGCGATATAAAAATTGAAAACGATTTTTCCATAATCAACCCCACTTTAGCAAGGGAGATAATAAGATTTGAAGAGGTCGTGAAAGAGAGCATAGTGAAACAATCCCCTCACACTACTCTCAGATATCTCGCGGATCTCGCCCACTCTTTTAATTCTTGGTATGAAAGAGAGCCAATTCTTAAAAATGACAGAGCGGGGGACTGTCTGGCTCTTGTCCGTGCTTTTTACTCCACGATGAAAAACGGTTGTTATCTGCTCGGCATAAAATTGCCCAAAGAGATGTAATTTGTTATTATGGTTATTGAATATGAATTTAGATAATAAGGGAGAATCAGCAAAAAGAGAAGAAGAGATATTATCTTTTTGGGAAGATAACAATATTTTCAAAAAATCGGAAGAAGGCATAAAGACCAAGAAGGGTTTTTTTGGTTTTCTTAGCAACAAACCTAAAAAATTTGTGTTTCTTGATGGTCCTCCATTTGCAAATGGTCTGCCCCATCACGGTCACATATTGCAGAGTTTTATAAAAGACGCTATACCGCGATACAAGACGATGCGTGGGTTTTCTGTTCCAAGACAGTGGGGCTGGGATTGTCATGGTTTGCCTGTTGAGTATGAAGTTGAGCAGGAATTAAATGTAAATTCAAAAAAGGAAATTGAAGAAAAAATTGGGATTGAAAAATTTAACCAGACAGCACGCAGTGGCATAATGAAATATTCACAGGAGTGGGAAAAGACAATTAACAGATTTGGTAGGTTTGTGGATATGAAAAATGATTACAGAACGCTTGATACCAAATACATAGAGTCGGTCTGGAATGTGTTTTCCAATTTGTATAATAAAAAACTTGTAGATGAAGATTTTCGTGTAGAACCGCTCTGTCCGAGATGTGAGACAACGCTTTCACATGCTGAAGTGGCGCAGGGGTATATTGATGTGGTTGATACATCTGTTTATCTCAGATTTCCTATAGTTGATAGGAAGGACACCTCTCTTTTGATATGGACAACAACGCCTTTCACACTGCCTGGAAACACTGCCGTTGCGGTTAATCGCAATTTTGAATATGTGGAAGTTTTGCACGAGGGTCATAAATATATAGTCCTTAAAAAACTTGCTAAAAAAATATTTGGTGAAGAAGTAAATGTGGTCTCAACTATTATGGGTAGTAAATTGGTGGGCTTGGAATACAAACCTCCTTTTGAGACATTTGCAAGAAAGGTATTAAAAGATGATAAGAACGCATTTTTTGTTCATCACGCAGATTTTGTGTCAGATGAAGATGGAACGGGTCTTGTTCATATCGCTCCTGCTTGTGGTGAAGACGACTTCAATCTGTCTAAAGAAAAGAACATACCTCTTTTGTTGCACATCTCAACAAACGGTCTGTTTAATGAAGAACTTGGTTTTCTTAAAGGTTGTAAGGCAAAGCAAAAAGAGGAGGGGTCTAAGACGGATGAGAAAATTGTTGCTTTTTTGAGCGAAAAAGATTTTCTTTTTCGCGAAGAAAAAATAGAGCACTCATATCCACACTGTTGGAGGTGTAAATCTCCTTTGATTTATTATGCGATATCTTCTTGGTTGGTTGATGTTCCTTCTATAAGAGAAAAAATGGTAAACAATAACAAAAAGGTGCATTGGGTTCCTTCTTCTGTTGGTATGAATAGGTTTGGAAATTGGCTTAAAGATGCAAAGCCGTGGTGTGTTTCAAGGCAGAGATATTGGGGTGCTCCAATACCTGTATGGAAATCGGAAGATGGGGATGTTCTCGTCATTGATTCTCTAGCGACATTAAAGAAATACATAAAGAGTTCAAATAATGAATACATCTTTGTAAGACATGGTCAGGCAGTAAATAACACAAAAGGTGTTTTGTCTTCAACAAACAACACAAACAATGATCTGACAGAGAAAGGAAGAAGTCAGATAGCCAAAACAGCGAAGGAACTTAAAGATAAAAAAATTGACTTCTTGTTTTCATCTCCGCTTGACAGAGCACTACAGTCGGCAGAAATTATAGCAAAAGAAAACAATATACCAAAGGAAAATATAATTATTAAAAAAGAACTTGCTGAAGTTGATTGGCGGGTTTGTGAAGGCAGACCTGATGAAGAATATTTTAGTCATCTATGCCACCATCATTTTGGTGATGAAGAAAAAATGGAATCTGCGAGGTCAATTTATCACCGTATCGCATTGCAACTTTATTCCCTTGAGGAAAAATATAAAAATAAAAGGATTGTCTTTGTTTCTCATCATATCCCCATCGCTTGTGCTTATAGTATTTCATCGGGCATCCTTTCAAGAAACATAGAATCTTTTTACAGGAAAATACACCCACAAAAAGGAGAGCATTGTTATGACATAACAAACGCAAGTATAAATAAGATTGATTTTAAGCCATTGCCACACAATAAGTTGTATGAGATTGATCTGCACAGACCATATATTGATAAGCTAAAACTTTATGACAAAAACGGTAAGGAATACAAAAAAATTCCTGATGTTTTTGATTGTTGGTTTGAATCAGGCTCTGGTCCATACGCATCCGTCCATTACCCATTTGATACCAGAAGCGATTTTGATCCAAATAAAAAAATAGGATTTCCAGCTGACTTTATAGCAGAAGGGTTGGATCAGACGAGGGGATGGTTTTACTATCTTATGGTTTTGAGCACGGCTTTGTTTAACTGTGCGCCATTCAAAAATGTTATTATAACCGGTCTTGTGGATGGTGCTGATGGTAAGAAGATGAGTAAAAGTTTGAAAAATTATACTGATCCAAAGGACATAATAAATAAATATGGAGTGGATGCAATGCGTTATTACATGCTCTCATCTGCTGTTGTTCGCGGTGAGAATATGGCTTTCTCTGATGATGGCGTTGCCGAAATAGAGAGAAAAATAATAAACAGGTTAAACAACTGTCTTTCTTTTTATAACTTGTATCGCAAAGAAGGTGATGATATGGGCGCTAAATCAAACCACCCACTTGATTTGTGGATTGATGCATCCCTTGCAGAGTGTGTTAATAAAATGACAAATTCTTTTGAAAACTACGAGATTGACAAGGCGACAAGGGCTATAGGCGATTTGATTGAAGACCTTTCTATATGGTTTTTACGGCGCTCAAGGGGTCGTTTGAAGGGAAAAGAAGGGGAAACAGAAGCGGCAGTCGCAAGGGGTGTTCTCAAAAGAGCGCTTTATAACATTTCTCTTTTGTCAGCGCCGATAATACCTTTCTATTCGGAATATTTGTATAGATCACTTAAAGAAAGTGATGACGCAGAGAGCGTTCATCTGAAGCAATGGCCTTCGTTTTCTAAATTTGATGCAAAACTGCTTCTTGAAATGAAAAAAGCAAGAGAAATAGTAAGCAAGGCGCTTTTGTTGAGAGATGAATCCAAAATAAAAGTTCGTCAGCCACTTCAGTCGCTCTCGGTGAGGGAGGACTTGATGGTTTCTGACAAATTAGCAGAAATTATAAAAGATGAGGTAAATGTAAAAGAGGTTGTGTCTCATAAAAAGGGCGATGAGGTAGTGTTGAACACAGAATTGAATGACTTACTTCTTCGCGAAGGCGCGGTTCGTGAAATTGCAAGGGCAGTCCAGTCCATGAGAAAAAAGCAGGGCAAAAAACCTTCTGATAAAGTTGTGTTGTGTATAGATGCATCAGACGACATCAAACTGGCTATAGAGGAGCATAAAAAATATCTTGTTGAGACGGCTGGGTTAAGCAGTATTGATTTCACACACAACAAAGGAGTTGAAAAAATAAAAGTGGGAGAAGGGTCGGTTATCATAGATATTAAATAATGTCACACCAGATACAAACCACCAAAGCATTTGTCATAAATTCACATGAAAGAGGTGAAGCAGATAAAATGTTTGTTTTGTATACCGAGCTTCTTGGACTTGTATATGTTGATGCAAAGGGGATAAGAAAGGAGAGCTCAAAACTTCGTTCTTTCCTAAACTCAACAGGGTTGTTTGTGGCTGAGTTGTTGCCTGTGCGGAGTGGCTACAGAATAGTGGGCGCTTCTGGTACTCATTCTATGTCGGAATTTTTATCTTCTGAAAATAGAGCCGCATTTGCGAGGATACTTAACTTGTTCTCAAAACTGGTCTACAATTCACTCAAAGACGAGAAACTTTTTTATATATTGTCAGATTCGCACAACCTTCTTGTCTCTGCCGAGTTTGAGGATGTTGAGTCGCTTGAGTGCGTTTGTGTTGCGAGGATGCTTGAGCGGCTTGGGTACTTTCCCCGCGATAAATCGCCGCTTATCTTTGAAAACAGCATAGAAGTTGTCAAGCAGAGATTGAGGGATGTGAATACACGCCGAAAGGTAATCAGCGAAATAAACGAAATTATGTATGAATTGCACTCATAATTTTTATATAAATATGATATACTTTAATTTTAGAATATGCCACGCAAAATAAAGAAAATAAAGAAGAAACTTAATTTTGATTTCTCTGCTCGTGCGCGAGATCAGAGAATAGACCTTTATCATCCCAAAAGAAAAACGATGAAAAGAAAATGGGAGACTGAGAACAAAAAAGGTTCGTTAATCAATAGGTATGGCAGGTTTCTTCCCATGCTTTTTATGCTCACATTTGGGTTTTTCCTTGCCGCTTTGGTTTTCTATTTTCTTTTTAGCGGAAGACAAAATATCTCAAGTGAAAATATAGAAATAGAAATTCGCGGTCCTGTTTTTGTCACTTCAGGTGGAGAGACACCCATCAATATATCAATCACCAATGACAACTCCATACCCATAGAATTTGCTGACCTTGTTATCAATTATCCGTCTGGCACCAAGTCAAGCAAAGACAATACAACACTCCTTACAAGAGAAAGGAAGGGACTTGGATCAATAGAACCAGAAGAAACAAAGACAGCAGTAATTAATCCAATAATCTATGGTTCTGCAGGCTCATCACAGGAAATTGTTATCGGTCTTGACTATCGTCTAAGTGGTTCAAACGCCCAATTCGCAATTGAAAAGCCATACAATGTTTCAATACAGTCCTCACCAATCGCGCTCATTGTTCGCGGAACAAAGAGAGTCATATCTGATGAGAATTTTCCTTTAGAAGTGGAGATTAAATCAAACTCACAAAATACAATAGACGACTTGGTGTTGGTCCTTGAATATCCGTTTGGTTACAAATTCCTTAGGTCAAACAGAAGTTCAAGATTTCAGAATACTTTATGGGAAATAGGTCGTCTGAATGAGGGTCAAAATAGGGTTATCAATATATCTGGGGCATTAACTGGAAATAATAACGAAGAGAGAACATTTAGATTTCGTTTAGGTGTCGCAGACCCAGTAGACAAAAAGAGGATAGGCTCTCTGATAGCAGAAGAAACACACTCCATCGTTATTGATCGTCCTTTCATAGAGTTACAACTCACATTGAACCAAAACGCAGATGACACACACATCATAGACGAAGGCACAGAAGTGAAAGGGGTTCTGTGGTGGGTAAATAATACACAAAATACCATAAGAGATGTAGAAATAATCCTTTCACTTGCAGGAAACGGTTTGAACAAAACTTCTGTCAGAGTTCCTGATGGTTTCTATGATGAAAAAGAAGACACAATTCTTTGGTCAAGAGATACACACCCAGAGTTAAGAACAATCGCATCTAACGGCAGGGGAAATGTGGAGTTCTCATTTTCTGTTGTTGAAGATGATCCAATCAGAAAACTCACAAACCGTTCTGTAGATTTATCAATAGATGTTAGTGGCATAAGAGATGACGGAACAAACCAAGCGAAAAAAATAGAAGGTTCAATAAAGAGAAATCTAAAATTGACTTCAGAGGTGTCTCTCTTCTCACGCTCCGTTTATTCTGACGGACCTTTTCAAAATGAAGGTCCTATACCTCCTAAAGTAGGTGAAAAAACAACATACACAATTTCATTGATAGCGAGAAACTCGTCAAACACTATGAGGAACACAGTTTTAACATCTACTCTTCCGTTTTATGTTAATTTTGAGAAGGGTATTCTTCCAGAGAACGAGGATGCCACATACGATGAGGATACAAGAACTATAAGATGGAACATACAAGAGCTTGGGGCAAATACTTTTGACAACTCCAGAGAAATTTCATTCCAAGTTTCAATAACACCAACGATATCCCAGTTGGGTGAGCCACCAGTTTTGTTAAACAATCAAAGGTTTGATTCATTTGATATATTCACAGGAAAGCCCATAAGACTTGATTTTCCACCCATAACGACTGAGATAAGGGGCGATCTTATATATAGGAGGGGAATAGGAAATGTGACATCAGATGGTGATTTGTGATATAATATTGAAAAACTATGGAGAATAGCAAAAGCATAAGTATAAACACGGGAACAATAGTAAAAATAATAGTTTTCGTAGGGCTTGTGTGGGTGTTTGTTAAACTCATAAACATCTTTGTCATCCTTCTCACATCCGTTGTTCTTGCTTCTGCCATTGAGCCAATGGTGAGAAAACTTATCTTATACAAGATTCCTCGTGCCTTCTCTGTTTTAATAGTTTACTTTCTTTTGCTTATCATAATCGTATCGGTTACATTTTCTCTCATACCTGCATTTGTAACAGAGGCGCGACAGTTTACCACTTCATTGCCGACCATCGTGTCATCTTTTCAAGAATCCATTAAAGGAACATTTATAGACAACCTCATATCTTCTGATTTTGTTACTAATGTAGAGCCGAGTTGGTCTGAAAGAATTGAAAGTGCTTTGAATGTTTCTCTTGATGGGCTTATCTCATTTACAAACACATTCTTCAATAGCCTGTTGACAGGTGTTCTGATAGCCGTGCTTACTTTTTACTTTGCCGTTCAAGAGCGGAATATATATAACTTCTTAGATGTCATATCTCCTCGTCGTTACAAATCTTATGTATTGGACTTGTGGGGAAGGTCTCGTGAAAAGATAGGTCAGTGGATGAAGGGTCAGATAATACTTGGTTTTATAATCGCTGTTTTGGTTTATCTTGGTCTTTTGATACTTGGCGTTAAATACGCACTCCTTTTCGCAATTATTGCCGGCTTGTTTGAGCTGATACCTATTTTCGGTCCGATACTTTCAGCTATACTGCCAGTCCTCGTTGGTTTTGTTGACGGTGGTTGGGTTCTCGCACTGTTGGTAATTGGTTTGTTTGTCATAATACAACAGCTTGAAAACAACTTGATATATCCTTTGGTTGTAACAAAGGTTGTCGGGATACCTTCCATTTTGGTTATCATTGCGATTATAAGCGGTTGGATACTTGCAGGTTTCCTTGGCGTTGTTTTGGCTGTTCCACTTTCTGCGATTTTGCAAGAGTTTATCAACGATCTGAAGAGTGGAAAGATAGATAAGTTTGTAGCTGAAGGTAGTAAAAGTTGATTTTCTCTAAACAAAAATGAGAGGTAACTATTACATAACCACAACACTACCATATGTAAACTCAGAACCACATTTGGGTCATGCTCTTGAATTTGTTCAAGCCGACATGCTTGCCCGCGTGCACTCTTCTCTCGGCTATGATGTGTTTTTTAATATAGGAACAGACGAACACGGAACAAAAGTATACAAAAAAGCTCAAGATGTGGGAGAAGATGTTAAAGATTATGTCCGCAATACCTCAAACCTTTTCAAAGACCTTGCAGAGACGCTGTCTGTTGTTCCAACAAGGTTCATAAGAACAACGGATAAGGATCACATAGAGGCAGCACAAGAGTTCTGGAGAAGGTGTGATAAAAACGGATATATATATAAAAAATCATACGAGGGAAAATATTGCGTGGGTTGTGAGTTATTCAAACAAGATGATGAGATTGTTGGTGGCGTTTGCCCACTACATCCAACAACCCCGATTGAATCCCTTTCAGAAGAGAATTATTTTTTCGCCTTTTCTAAGTTTAGCGAACAACTTGCTAAACTTTACAAGGAAAATAAGGATTTTGTCTTTCCAACCCAAAGACAAAAAGAAATAGAAAAGTTCTTGGAAAGAGGTCTCAAAGATTTCAGTATTTCGCGAGATAAAAATAGATTGCCGTGGGGTGTTCCAACTCCAAATGATGAAACACAGGTTATGTATGTTTGGTTTGACGCACTTGTGAATTATCTCACCACGATAGGATGGCCTGATGACTCGCACAAAAAATGGTGGCCTGTTGTTCAGATTGCAGGTAAAGACAATCTCAGACAACAATCCGCAATGTGGCAGGCAATGTTGCTCTCTGTTTCAATGCAACCATCAAAACAAATTTATATACACGGATTCATAACAAAAGATGGAAAAAAAATGAGTAAGTCGCTTGGTAATGTCATATCCCCTTATGAAATTATTTCTCACTATGGCGCAGACTTTTTGAGATATTTTCTTTTGGCCCATATAAACCCATACGAAGACAGTGATGTTGATTGGACAAGATTGCATAATGTATATACTGCCGACTTCTCCAACGGCATAGGCAACCTGGTTTCAAGAATAATGCGCTTATCGTCTGAGCATATCGCAGAGAAAATAGACATCCCTTCAAAAGAATTTCCAGAGGAAGTGGTGAAGAGTTGTAAAAAATATGATTTTAATGAGGCGGTTACTTGGTATACAGACAATATGCGTGGATTGGATGAGATGATACAGAAAAAAAGACCCTTTGAGACCATCACAAAAGACAAAGAAAAAGGCGTGGAAGAAATAAAAGCCCTTGTCCGACAACTTTACTTTATAATTGATGCTTTTGAGCCGATTTTACCCGACACCTCTAAAAAAGTAAAAGATCTGATAAAGGAAAACAAATTTCCACAGAAGCCCTTGTTTGAGAGAAAAGATATATATGTTGGTTGATGTCCATTCACACATACAGCTCCCTTCTTTTGACGAAGATCGTGATGACCTTGTAAAAGAGATGGGTCTGCTTCCCATGAGGGCGATAGTTGTAGGTATTGATGAGAACACTTCAGAGAAAGCAGATGAACTTGCCACAAAACATGAATTTATTTTTTCAACCGCAGGGATACACCCGCTTGAAGAAAAAGGATCTGTGTCTTTGGTTGAGAAGTTTTTTACAAAGAAAAAGTGTGTCGCTGTCGGGGAGTGTGGTCTTGACTACACGAGGACAGACGATTTAGAAAAAACAAAAAGGGAACAACAGACACGCTTTCAGGAGCATATTGAAAAAGCAGCAGAATATAAACTGCCACTTATGATTCACTCGCGAACAAAACCAGAAGACAGGGGGACTTCCCGTGACGCACACATTGATGTTATCGCGATGCTTACAGAAGCGAAAAAGAAACATGGCAATGATTTACATGCACATATACATTTTTTCACAGAATCGTCTTATGTCCGAAAATATCTTGATTTAGAAACAACCTTCTCTTTCTCTGGCGTGATAACTTTTGTTCCTGAATATACCGAGACCGTAAAATTAATACCTCTTGAGTACATAATGTCTGAGACAGACTCTCCCTACGCATCACCACACCCAAAACGGGGAAGGCGAAATAATCCGCTGAATGTCCTTCATATTGTAGATAAAATAAGCGAGATAAAGGGTATTTCAAAAGATAGCGTTATATCTACAATCAATAAAAATGCCGAAAGGGTCTTTTTTCAAGGGGCTAATTTTTAGAGTTGCGAAATGATGGATGTTTTGATATTATTTAACCTATTATGGAAGTATTAGCCATATATGAAATCGGTTTTCACTTTATTCCCAATCTCAAAGAAAGGGATGTGAAAAAGCGTGCAGAAAAAATATCTTCTTTTATAACAAAAGAAGGCGGTGAGATAGTTGATAAACAAGAGCCATCTCTTATCAATTTGGAATACAAGATTAAACACGGTAAGAGTAGCCCATACACATATTTCACAGAAGCTTATTTTGGTGATATCAAATTTAAGCTGAAGCCAGAGTCCATTTCAAAACTGGAAGAGTTTATGAAAGAAGATGAAAATGTTCTTCGTTTTTTGATATTTAGAACAGTAATTGAAAATACAAGGGTGGATGCTGAAATTCTTAATGGGCTGGATAAACCAAAACGAACAAACAACAATAAAGTTTTAGAAAAAAATTAATTTTAATCAATCATGTATATAAACAAAGCAATAATTTACGGAAATTTGACTCAAGATCCAGAGTTAAAAACATTGCCAAACGGAAACAATGTCTTAAACACTTCTGTTGCCACAAATCGCGTATGGAAAAATCAGGAAGGGCAAAAGCAGGAAAGCGTAGAATACCACAACATAGTCGCGTTTGGTAGAGTAGCCGAAATCATAGCGCAATATCTAAAGAAAGGATCGGGAATTTTTGTGGAAGGAAGGTTGCAGACGAGAAATTGGGAGGCAGATGGAGTAAAAAAATACAGAACAGAGATTATAGTTGAAAATATGCAGTTGGGACCAAGGCGCTCTGGACAACCAGGTGATACATCATCTGGCGAGGGGGCTTCATCACCTTCTGGCAAGAATGCTATAAATTATCCAAACAATGAGATTAACCCTAATGATATTCCTTTTTAATTATGCGTGAATGCTTTTTCAAAAAACATAGTATAGAACATATTGACTATAGAGATGTTGATATATTAAACAGGTTTCTGAATCAGAACGGTCAGATAATGTCTAGAAAGATTACCGGTGTCTCAGCTCACAACCAAAGGAAACTCCAAAGAGCAATAAAGAGAGCGAGATTTATGGCGCTTCTGCCATATACAAGATTCTGATTTATTATCGCTCGTGGCTCCGCCACTCGCTTGACGCAACTCGCAGGCTCGTTGCGGTCGGACTTATACCTCAGCAATCCATTACTTTCCTTATCTCGCAGGCTCGTTGCGGTCGGACTCAAGCCCTCCAATCTATTCCTGCTCATACCACTGCTTCCTGAGAATTTGGGATTAATTGCCGTTAATAAGTCAGTTGACAAAGAAGAGATTGCCGAACTTGAAAGACAATACCCCAATCTTGAGGTTAAACAGGTGTAGGGAAGTTTGCTTGGAAAAATAAAAAGGGTGGTGCATACTCTCATACACACCAACCCTTGAGAAAGAACACGGGGGAGTGGGTTATGCCACCGCTTGACTAAACGTTTCATAATCTTGAAAAGGATCTTGCGTTGAATCTTCAAACTCCCCAATTCTTTCTCTACTCTCTCTACTCCTTTCCAAGAGGAGAAGATCATATCTTCGTGTATTTCCTGATACAAGGCTTTTTTTCATCCTCTTCAAAAGAAAAGCGCTCACCCTTTTCCTTCCATTGGTGTGGGCAAATCGGTCAGCGATTTTCAGCATCGTGCCGATGTCACCGCCTTTTTTTGCTTCTCTATAGGCATTTGAACCATCTTTCATTTCTTCACCTCCCTTTCTTTTGAAAAAACATTTACCACCACTTTCTATTATACCATACCTTGCTATCTGCTTGTGTTCTATTATTAACATATAGAAGGCACTTGTTGCCGAATGTTCTTTTCCAACAGGAGAGAAAAATGACAGAGCATCAAAAAGACCAAGGATCAACACCAGATACTGATTTATTATCGCAACTACCCACACGATTTTATGATAAAATCATTTATATGATTGATGAAAAATTCATATCTTCACTTACCTCACTTTCCAATGTTGGTCTTGCTAAGGAAAAGCATTCTGTTTTTGCAAAAGAATTGGATGGTGTTCTTGGATATGTCGCGGAGGTTCAAAATATTGCAGGCAGTGATGAAAGTTTCTTTTTTTCACAACATCACAAAAATGTCTTTCGCACTGATGTCGTAACTACAAAAAGAGGCGAGTATAAAGATGCTCTTTTGTCTCAAGCTAAAGAACAAAAAAATGGATGGGTGAAATCTCCTGCTTATGTTTTTATATAAAGAAAGTTCAATAAAAGAAATGAGAGATGCCCTTAAAAAGGGGGAGGTAAGTTCTGTTGATTTGGTAAAAGAGGCAAAAGCCATTATTGAGAAAGAAAATGTTACAACCAATGCTTTTGTTCGTGTTTTTGAAAGCGCTGAAAAACTTGCAGAAGAGGCGGACAAAAAAAGAAAGACAGGCGACACGAGGTCACTGCTTGGTATCCCCATCGCGATAAAAGAGAATATCGCTGTGAAAGGTGAAGAAATGACGGCTTCCTCAAAAATACTCAAAGGTCATAAAGCAATGTATGACGCGACTGTTGTTTCAAAATTGAAAGAAGCAGGTATGATTCCCATAGGTTATACAAACCTTGATGAATTTGCTATGGGGTCAAGCACAAAGACATCTTGCTATGGTGTTACTAAAAATCCTTATGACAAAGAAAGGGTGTCTGGTGGGTCGTCTGGTGGTTCTGCTGCTTCTGTTGCATTTGGATCTGTTCCTGTGTCGCTTGGAACAGATACGGGTGGTTCTGTAAGACAGCCCGCTGCTTATTGCGGGTGTTTTGGTTTGAAGCCAACATATGGAAGTGTTTCTCGCTATGGATTGGTCGCCCTGTCTTCATCCCTTGATGTTGCTGGTGTTATCGGGCGAACAATGGCTGACACTAAAGAGGTTTTTAAGGTTATTGAGGGATATGATGAAAACGACTCAACATCTGGCACATTCAAATACGCAAAAACTCCTGAAAACAATAAAACAATAGGTGTTCCAAGAAAATTCATAGATAAATACATTAATAAAAATATTGCAGAGCCTTTTTTCCAATCAATAGAGAATTTAAAGCAAAAAGGATATAAAATTATTAATATAGAAGAGCCACTGTTTGATAGTGTTGTTTCTATGTATTACATAATCCAACCAGCAGAGGCGTCTTCTAACCTTGCCAGATATGACGGCATTCGCTATGGTGCTTCTTCTGAGGCAAACCAAGTCGCAGATCAATTTCTGAGGACCCGCGAGCAAGGTTTTGGTGATGAGGCTAAAAGAAGGATACTTGCAGGGACATTTGTCTTGTCATCTGGATATTATGATGCATATTACAAGTCAGCAAACCGCGCAAGAAAAAAACTCATTTCATCTTTTGGAGAGATTTTCAAAGAGGTCTCTATAATAGCGACTCCGTCTGCAACGGACATTGCTCCAAAAATAGAGAATAAAGAGACCCCTCTTGAAAATTATGTGAATGATTGCTTTACGGTTTCTGCAAATTTATCTGGCAATCCCGCTTTGTCAGTCCCCATAGGCGTTGTTGATGAAATGCCTATCGGTTTGCAGTTGATGGCTTCACACAACGGCGAGGATACACTGTTTGAAGTGGGAGATTTATTTGATACTTACAATGCAAAAAGATAACACACCATTGTTCTGGGAAACAAAAGAAGGGCTTGTAGTAATAGTCCTTGCGTTTTTACTTTTTATTTTTTTCAATAACTATGAAAAGATTTCTGAATTTTTCTCGGATGTGGCGGAAACCCCTTTGACAGGAGAAGTTTATTTACCTTTGTTGGTGGTGTTTGGTATTTTTTTGATTGTGTCTTTTGCGATCATATATTACGGATATTATTTTTTCGCAAAACATAAAAAACTTACCAAAAAGAACAGAGAGGAATTCTTAAAACGAGTTGAAGAGAATTCAATGAAGGCGGAGAACAGAATGGTAAGGAGATGGAACCGTATAGAGAAACTGGCAACCAGCGAATCTGAAAATGACTGGAAAGCGGCTATTATTGATGCCGATATACTGCTTGAGGACTCTTTCGTAAAAAACGGAATAGCAGGTGAAAGCGTGGGCGACATGCTCAATTCACCAGAAACAAGGCATCTCGCCACGATAAGAATCGCAAAACAGGCGCATAGGGTGAGGAATCTGATAGCACATAGGGGAGAAATCAGGCTAAACAGAGAACAGGTGGGAAAAACAATAGGGGACTACAAGGCGATACTGAGGGAAATAGGAACTTTGGACTAAAAAAAAGAAAAAGTGGAATGTTTCAAATAAAGTAGTATAATTTAATAATTGACGGGGTGGAGCAGTAGTAGCTCGCTGGGCTCATAACCCAGAGGTCGTTGGTGCAATTCCAACCCCCGTCACAAAGTTGACTTTTTCTCCGCGGGTGTGTAACATCAATTTCATCAGATCAAAGACAGTGGGATTGCGCTTTGGCAATTAAAAATCTCCCACCGAGTGTATTACAGATATATGCGTGTTGATTGTTCTGATTGCTTTCAATGGCGATAACACGGACAAAAAAAGAATTGATAATTAAGGAACTTGAGCAGTTGTTTAAAGATACTGCTTCTGTTTCCTTTTTGTCTTTTCGTGGTTTGTCTGGATCGGATTCCACAGAGTTACGCCAATTACTTCGCGACAGTGGTGTTGGTTACAAAGTAATAAAAAAGACACTACTTAATATCGCACTTGATAAAGAAAAGATAGACGGTGCACGACCAGTTTTCAAAGAAGAGGTCGCCATAACATACGGAGATGCTCTGTTACCGTTGCAAAAGGTGTGTGAGTTCAAGGAGAAAAATAAATATTCAGTAGAATTTATAGGGGGTATTTTTGAAGGCAAATTTATAAACGCAGATGAGACTAAAGAGATCGCATCCATACCATCCATTGAAGTTCTTCATTCAAGGCTTGCTTATGTCATGAAGTCTGGACTTACAAAATGGGTTATGGCGCTTTCTGCTTTGGCTGAAAAAAAATAAAATTATGAGTGAAGAAAACACAAAGCAAGACGACACAATAAAAACAGATGGCGAAGCACAGGAAAACGCAAGCGCAGCGGCAGAAAAACCTGCAGAAGAGCCAAAAACTGAGGCAAAACCAGAGGTAAAGCCAGAAGCAAAACCCGAGGCAAAACCTGCGCCTACAAAAGAAGAAGAAGTCGTGGTTCCTAAGGAGTTTGAGGCAATAATCAACGCCATTGAGAAAATGTCGGTGATGCAATTAAACGAATTGGTGAAAGTTTTTGAGAAAAAATTTGGTGTTTCTGCTGCAGCAATGGCAGTCGCACAACCAGCAGGTGGAGATGCAGGTGGAGATGATGATGGGGGAGTTGTATCTGTTGAGCTTACATCAGCAGGAGATCAAAAGATAGCCGTCATCAAAGCGGTAAAAGAAATTCTTGGAGTAGGACTTAAAGAAGCAAAAGATTTGATAGATGGTGCACCAACACCTCTCAAAGAAGGCGTGAAGAAAGATGATGCAGAGGAAATGAAGAAAAAGATAACAGAAGCCGGTGGAACAGTCACCTTCAAATAACCAGTAAAGAAAAGTTATGGCTTCCTCAAAACAGGACCCACTCGCAGGACTTTTCGGCAACAATTTGCGTGCCAAAGTCCTGCGAGTGTTTCTGCAAAATATCAAACTTGTTTATACGATAGATGAAATATATGGAGTGATAAGAGGTAGTAAAGCAGGCGTGAAGAAAGAAATAATGTCGCTTGTGAAAGCAAATATATTAAAAGGCAAAAAGATAACAGAAACAATCACTCTGAAAAGCGGAAAGAAAAAGAAAAAAATTCATCAAGGATATATCATTGACGACACATATCCGCATATAGACATAATCTCAAAGCTCTTTTTAAATACATTTCCCATTCGTGGTCGCGAAGTTTCACGCGCCATACAGTCAGTCGGTGAGGTAAAGGCGATTGTTCTTTCTGGTGTCTTTGTGGGCGGAGTAAAAACCCCTGCCGACATTTTAATTATCGGTTTAGATATAAATATAGATAAATTAAAAAAGGTTCTTCTTGATATAGAAAAATCTCTTGGAAGGGAAATAAAATATGCCATCTTCAATCCCAATGAATTTGCATATCGTCTATCCATCCAAGATAAGCTAATACGCGATATCCTTGACTATCAGCACCGCATTTTGCTTGATAAAATGAGGCTTCTTAGCAGGTAAATCCACCACTTGACCCAACCAATTTGGTGTATACTTATATTTAATGCGCTATACAAATGCGCATAGTAATTAAACAGCTGTTAATACTATAAGTTAACTGATAGATAAGAATTATATGAGTTATCAGGAAATAGCACAATCCTTTGGCGAATCTTTTTCAGATGTCTGGGGTTATGTATTATCTTATGTTCCAAGCATAATTGCCGCAATAATCATCTTCTTTATAGGATGGGTGATAGCAATATTTGTTAGAAAATATGTTGCTCACGGTATAAATGCAATACCCGGCGTTTCTTCTGCCGCTGAAACAATTTTTGGTGAAGCGCTAAGACGCGCAGGTATGAGATTGGACATAGGAAAGTTTATTGGTGTTCTTGTTCAATTGTTTATAGTAGTCGTATTTTTGGTCGTCGCACTTGATGTCCTTAACTTAGACGCTATAACACAATTCTTCACACAAATTCTTGCTTATATTCCAAGTGTAATAATCGCGGCAGTGATACTTGTCGGTGGTGCGTTTATTGCTGATATAGTTGAAAGAGTCGTTGTTGGTGCTACAAAAGCAACCCGACTACGCGCCGCACAGTTTGCCGGAACTATATCAAAATGGGCTATTTGGATTTTCTCAATCTTTATAGCACTTGATCAGTTGGGCGTATCGCTTACATTCATTACACCTCTATTCCAGGGGGTAATCCTTGCTTTAGCGATTGCGCTTGGTCTATCATTTGGATTTGGCGGAAAGGATTTGGCTGAAAAATGGTTACAGAAATTTTTCAGTGATTCAGATCGCTAATAATTGGAAGATTTAAAAACAGAAAATCGCGCCTTTGTTGGTGCGATTTTTTGTTTTTACAACCGCCCTTGCAATCCCAATCCACACCCTCTTGTTAAATTCCTGAAATATGTTATAATTCTATGCAGTCTATGATCTTTGACAAATAGTGGCAAGGAAAGGAGGTGTGATATGTCACATGGTGGAGAGAAAGGTGATAGAGAGGAACAGCGGTTGAAATTATCGTCAGATATAGGCGATCTTTTTATTACCGCAGAAGTGTTTCTGGCTGCATCGCAAAATCGTCAAGGTGCCGAAAGTGCACTCTCAGATATTGAGGATCTTTTGAATGGGAACCGATATCTTCTTACGGATGAGGAGATAGAAAATGTAAAAAATAGGATAAGAACAATGAGAGAAGATTCCCCAAAAGACATCATGCCACAAAAAATATGCGAAATCCTGTGAGTTTCGCGATAAAAAAATGTCGTGGCGTGGCATGAATTGAAGCGGACAACCCTTTTTGGGTTCGTCCGCTTTTTATTTTCTTTTTGATGACAATTCTACCTCCAACTCCGTGGCTCTTCTTTGTAGGGCATCAATCTCACTTTGGGTGACCTTTCTTTTACTTTCTTTTATACATTGCTCAAGCAGGTTTTTCACAGATTCAGGGTTTCTTATGCCGAACATTTTTCTTGATCTCGTTTTATAATAAAACTTACTACCTTTTTTCATCCACTCAACATTAATATCAATATCCCCACATTTAAGTTTACTACTAAAATAACCTGTATAAAGTTTTACCTCTGGTATCCTTGATAGCCTGTGTGTATTGCAGTCAAACCAACCATTTTTCATAAAAAGTCTCTTGTTCGTTATTACATATCTGCTTACTATAAGACGGATTAAGCTAAAGTGAATAAAGAGATATACGGGATACACAAAGAAAACAAAAATAATTATGCTGAATATGATGATAAGAACAATTATAAATAGGGCAGAAAGCGGCTCGCTAGAACTGGAAGACCACATACCCTCTCCATAAATAATAGTAGCAACTATAATTGCAATAAAAAGATAAATTGGCACGCCAACTATGGTGCGCCCCACCATCTTTATAAATGCTATAGGACCATAGGGTTTGCCAACCCATTTAACTTCTTCCCCATCCCTTAATTTTTCGGAGAAAAGAGCAACTACTTTTTTTGCTTCACCTGGCGACATGTTGTCTGTGTGTTGTGCGTTCCTCATAAGCAGAGAATAATCTGGTTTTTTCCCCAACTCTTTCTCCAGCCTTGTGATTTTTTTCTCAAGGAAAACGGCTTGCTCATTCAAAGTGCTTGGTCTTTCCATCAGTTCTCTCACAAAATACGGGTTTTTTATGCCCTTGAGTTTTTGCCATTTTTTAATATATTGATTTTTTTTATATCCATCCTCATCACTCATCTGAAGAAATTTTCCCGTGTCAATAGACAATGTCCCACTTCCTATCAGATGCCCAAACGCACCCTGGTCTATCTTCATTTCCCGTATGTCTGATATGTTATAAGAATATAGAAAATAACGAGTATATCTTATAAGAAACCTCTTGTTTGTTATTGCGTATCTGGTTGTTTTAAAAAATAGAAAAAGATTGTAAAAAGCCACAGGAATAGCAGCAATCAAAAATGCCCCAAGAAAACTAATTTCAACCGCTCCTTCAAGATTATTTGTATCTACAAACCAAGACAGACCTGGTGTAGATAAATTCAAAATAACCCCAAGATATGTATTGCCTTCCAACCAAAAAAATATACCCACCATGACGAAGAGAGAAAAAACCGATTTTATCCGCAACAGAAGATTGTATGACTTACCAACCCACTTAATCTCTTCTCCATCTCTTAATTTTTCGGAGAAAAGACCAACTGTCTTTTTCAACTCTGCCTGCGTCATCCCACCCGTATTCTCAAACTTGTCCATTATTTCCAATAATATCACAAAAATCAAGAAACCAGACAGCAGAGGAATTTTGTTGCAGTGAGGAGGTGAAAGGGGTGGCATTTTCTTTAGTAAAATAGGGGGGTTGACATATCTTGGGAGATATGCTACAATATATATTAGGGTTCGAGTAATCCCTCGCCAGAAACCTACACATATAATATGTTATGTGGCGAGCAAAACTCGGGACCTTATCTGTTTAATCGGAAAAAACGGATGCCATGGCGTTTGAAGTTGAAAGCCCAACACATGTGCATCCGTTTATTAATTTTATATATAGATAGAAGCGAGCAAAATCAAGCGAGATGATAATTAAAAAGAGTAGGCATCCTGCCTACTCTTTGCTTGAAAGATGATGGACCTTACCGCTCGTCTTGCTGGTTCTCGTCCCTGGTTGCATCACCATCTTTCTTTTCCGCCACCATACTGTTAATCCCGTCAAAGATTCGGGATACATCAGCCGGTATTGCTTTCTCACTCATCACAAATCCTCCTTCTTAAGAACAAAGGTGAATCAACCAATTTCTTGATTGCTAATATAATGATTACACATCCCCAACCCATTGTCAATACGTATTATAATATATATATTATCTAAGCTGCTTGCGAGCCACGAGCGATAATAAATAGGAAGGGCTCACAGAGCGAGCCCTGGGGGATTGACAAAATTTGGGGGGTTGTGATACCATACAATTATGCAAACAAATGAGACATAGAATCTTAATGGGGTAGGTCCTGTGCTTTTACCAAATAGCGTTGCGGGAAACTACATCCTGCGCGCTTTTTGTTTTGTTGTTTTGCTAAATTGTTCTTTTACATTTTGAATATCTCAAAATCAATATACACAGGTATATAAAAGCATATAATTTAATGTATGCGGCTTTTGGATCTCCTAACAAATATAAGGGGATACAAAGGGCATATGGTGGATGCCTTGGGTTCGAGAGACGATGAAGGACGTGGCTTGTCTGCGATAAGCTACGGGGAGGCGACAAGTAGCCTTTGAACCGTAGATTTCCGAATGGGGAAACCCACTCTATTATCAGAGTACCTTATTGTTGTAAAGACAAAAGGAGTTAACTCGGGGAATTGAAACATCTTAGTACCCGAAGGAAAAGAAAACAAACTCAACTATGAGAAAATTCCCTAAGTAGCGGCGAGCGAAAAGGGAGAAGCCCAAACCAGCTTTCTCTTGAAACTATTTCTATCAAGAAGTGGTTTTAAGAGTAAAGAGGGGGTAGTAGGACTTCAGCGCTGCTGATTTTTCAGTAAGGAAAAGTTACAAAAAATGTTGTTAGGAGAACAGGCTGGAAAGCTTGACCTAAGAGGGTGATGGTCCCGTATTCGAAAACGACATTTCTTTTTAGCTGATTATTCCTGAGTAGCCCGGGAAACGAATGGCCTGGGTGAATCAGCCAGGACTAACTGGCAAGGCTAAATACTACTCGAACACCGATAGTGAACCAGTACCGTGAGGGAAAGGTGAAAAGTACTCCGGAAGGAGGGTGAAATAGACCTGAAACCATATGCTTACAAAGAGTCGGAGCGGTCCTAGACCGTGACGGCGTGCCTATTGAGGAATGAGCCAGTGAGTCGATTGTCTGTTGCAAATTTAGGTTAAGCCTGATAAGGGTGTAGCCATAGGGAAACCAAGTGTTAATAGCGCGTAAGTAGCAGGCATCGGACCCGAAACCGAGTGAGCTTGCCTTGGGCAGGTTGAATTGTGTCGAAAGGCACAAGGAGGACCGAACCAGTTGGCAGTGCAATGCCTTTGGATGACCTGAGGTAAGGGGTGAAAAGCCAATCGAACTCGGCAATATCTGGTTCTCTCCGAAACAGCTTTAGGGCTGGCGTCGTGTGATTATTTCGGGGGTAGAGCACTGGAAGGAATGAATAGGGGGCAACCTCGTCATTCCTATCAAACTCCGAATACCGAAAACTACAACACGGCAGTTAGACCATGGGGGCTAAGCTCCATTGGTCAAGAGGGAAAGAGCCCAGATCTCTGACTAAGGTCCCTAAATTCATACTAAGTGCAAAATAAGGAGGTGGATATTTCATATACAGCAAGGAGGTTGGCTTAGAAGCAGCCACCCTTTAAAGAAAGCGTAACAGCTCACTTGCCTACTGAGATTCTGCGCCGTAAATTAGCGGGGCTTAAGTATGATACCGAAGTCGAGAGCTTATTTTTTATAAAATAAGCGGTAGGAGAGCGTTCTGTGTGCACTGAAGCTAAAGGGGTGACCCATAGTGGAGCGCACTGAAGTGAGAATGCTGGCACAAGTAGCCGCAATGCAGGTGAGAACCCTGCACGCCGAAAGAGCGAGGTTTCCTCGGCAATGACAATCAGCCGAGGGTTAGTCGAGCCTAAGTAGATGGCGAAAGCCGTATACGATGGACACACGGTTAATATTCCGTGACTTGTTGTATGTGTGACGGAGTAACGGAGAGTTGTACTCTTTGCGCATTATTGGATTTGCGTTTGCTTTATGAGGAAGTTGTTCAGGTAAATCCGAACAGCACAATTCCGAGTAAAGTGAAAATGAAACGGCTTGCCTTTTTAGATAAAGGGGAGCACTCTTCCAAGAAAAACTTCTAAACTTAACATATAACAAACCGTACCGAAAACCAACACAGGTGCTCAGGTCGAGAAGACCAAGGCGAACGAGTGATTGCTTCTCAAGGAACTCGGCAAAAAAGCGGCCGTAACCTAGGAATAAGGCCTACCAATCTTGATTGATTGGTCGCAGCTAAAGAATCTCTCCCAACTGTTTACTTAAAACACAGCTCCCTGCGAACTCGTAAGAGGATGTATAGGGGGTGACGCCTGACCAATGCCGGAAGGTTAAATATGGGGGGTGTAGTAAAATTTATTTTGCTATGCTGGATCATATAAGCCCCGGTGAATGTCGGCCGTAACTCTAACGGTCCTAAGGTAGCGAAATTCCTTGTCTGGTAACTTCAGACGTGCACGAATGGCGTAATGAGGGGGGAACTGTCTCGAGAGGCAGCTCGGCGAAAATGCAATATCGGTAAAGATGCCGATTACCTGCGGAAAGACGAAAAGACCCCGTGGAGCTTTACTATAGCTTCGTATTGGGAGTATTGATGCAATGCGTAGAATAGGTGGGAGACTTTGAAGTATGCCTTTAGGGGCATATGGAGTCGTCAGTGAAATACCACTCTTTGTATCGGTGCTTTCTAACCCGTGCGGCAAAAACGACCGGGAACAGTGCGTGGCAGGTAGTTTTAGTGGGGCGCTATCCTCCCAAAAAGTAACGGAGGAGTTTATAAGGTTCTCTAGGCACGAATGGAAACCGTGCTGATAGTGTAATGGCATAAGAGAGCTTGACTGTAAGGGTGACATCCCGAACAGGTGCGAAAGCAGAACATAGTGAACCTACGATGTGTCTTAGATGCAGTCGTAGATCAACGGATAAAAGCTACCCCGGGGATAACAGGCTGGTTCCGCCCAAGAGTTCATATCGACGGCGGAGTTCGGCACCTCGATGTCGGCTCATCACATCCTGGGGCTGGAGAAGGTCCCAAGGGTTTGGCTGTTCGCCAATTAAAGTGGTTCGCGAGCTGGGTTAAAACCGTCGTGAGACAGGTTGGATTTTATCTTCCGCAGGCGTTGATGTTTGAAAAGACTTGCTCCTAGTACGAGAGGACCGGAGCGAACTGACCTCTGGTGTACCAGCTGTCCTGCCAAGGGCATCGCTGGGTATCTAAGTCGGGCAACGATAACCGCTGAAAGCATATAAGCGGGAAGCGTACTTTAAGATTAGACATCATGTCCCTGAAAGACTATCAGGTTAATAGGCTTTACGTGTAAGCGCGGTGACGCGCTGAGCGGAGAAGTACTAATAGACAAATTATCCTCTTATCTTTGTTGGGAGTTCCAAAACTCGCATACATTAAATTATTTTTAGACCTTTTTACTCTGGTGACGAAATCGGAGGGGTCACACCCGTTCTCATTCCGAACACGGAAGTTAAGCCCTCTTGAGGCGATGATACTCTCATGGGGAAAGTAGCTTGTCGCCAGAGTAAAGGGGTCTAATTTATGCTTACTTGCAAAATAGGAAAAAATGTTTTAATATAATAAATAGTCCAAAGAACAAGGTATTTGTTCATGGAAAAAAGAGAAAGGAGGAAAAAAGTGAATGGAAAACCATCTGGTCGTGAAAGAACAGGGCAGGAGGTAAAAGAAGAAGTTGAGAATCTGTATGCCCGAGGCAAAGTTCTTAGTGATAAGTATTCAAATCACAGATGTGCTTATCGCAAATTTCAGAAAGCCATTGCACTTGTCAAAGAGCACAGCGAATTTTTTGAGAAAGATTTGTTGAAATCTCTTGAGATTATTGAAAAGAGGGAAAAAGACTTTGTTGAACTTGGCGCTGGTCAGGTTTACCCAAGAGAAGTCCTTCCCAAGAAGACCTAAAGGTCAAGTTTCTCGCACTTAAAGAGGCAGAATTCTGCCTCTTTATTTTTGTCTACATTTTTCACTTGCCCCGATTAACCTGACACATTACCACCTTTTTCTTGATTTAGAAATTCTTCAAGCACATCTCTTAGGTATGGACTTCCTTTTACAAAAATGTATGCTGGGTCATTTTTTATCTCTGCTTTTTCGCCTACATAAATCTTTTCAGCAAAACCTTGAATTTTTTCAAATATATAAAATCTTGCACGAACAAAAGCATAACCATCATTGTAATTTATTGGCTTGTAGTTATTTCCCTGTTTTAATAACCCAAGTTTTCTTCCGTTCAAATCATTTAACATCCGTTCATTGTTCTTATCACCCTTTCTCTTTTTTAACAATTTCTCCCTCGCCTCAATGCCGCTAAATGTGTCAAAACCACCTTCTGATTTCTTTAACTGTTTGTGTATATAATTTTCTATTTCTTTTTTTCTTTCTTTACCCACGAACATGTTACCTATATCTCTCACTTCGTTTAGATCACTTTCCAAACCGAATGAGTGATAAGTTACTCCCTCAAGCTGTCTCATTAAATGGCGCTCATTATCAACTTTATTTAATGTATCAATCATCTCATTAATGAATTCTCTTGGAAACTTAACCCATCCTACAATATTACCTTTTTCATTTGTTATTTTGTTTCTAAAATCTTTTCGCCTTACTTTGTCATACATTACATCACTTGCTCTTTCAAGATGGTTTCTAAGAATTTGATTTTCAGGACTTATTTCTTCTACTATTCTTTCAGAAAACTCTCCACTCACCTTTATTTGTTTTGTTGGATCTTGTGGATTCAAATCCTCTCTTTGATATTGTGGGTTTGCCATATTATTTATTATTAGATTGTATATCTTTTTGTCTTTCTAAGTATATTTTATGAGCGCCAATGAAGTGCTCATACAACCTTTTTTCATTGCCAAGATTGTCAATCTCTTTCCTGTCTTTATCATCCAACTTGTCCTCAATGCTCTTTATGGCAAGGCTGTTAATACTCCCCATTTTTAATTCATATTGCTCCATAAATTCCTCAGCATCTTCCTTATCAGATGGGACATACAGAGGATTTGAGAGCATCACCTTTTTCATAGCATTGAGTTCTAGTAGTAAACCAGGAGAACCCTTTATTTTCGCCATTTCTTTTTCTTGATACTTCATTTCGTTGATTACCCCAGTTATTGTGGCTGGATTGGAAATTGCCCTAATATATGGCATAAGGTCTTTCATTCTTTTTTCTTCACTTTCCAATTTACTTATGCTTTTCAATCGTGTTTCTTCCAGCAATACATCACTTGGATTCCATTTCAATACCTTAATACAAAAATCTTTTAATCTTTTTTCAAATTCTCTACCACTCTTTTTCCGAATAGTATTTATATTTTCTGCGACACGGTATGCTTGTACGATTCTTCTTCTTTCTCCCGCATGATTAAAATTTTCTTCAATTTTCTCTCTCACTTCTGCCAATGCAAATTTGTATATGGTGGTTGCTTCTCTTGTTAAACTACCTCTCATATCCTCAATTTCAGGCATAATTTTTTTCTCAAGGTTGTTTCTGTTTTCTTCAAGCCTATTTCCGTCTTTCTCTACCACTTGTGGTTGAGGCTCTATATTATTTTTAACCACTTTCTTTTTTGGTGTGACGGCTACTCTATTAGGAGTGCTTACTGGTTTTTGTTGGGGTTTTGGTTTTGGTGGAAGTTTTTCTACAGTGGTACCTCCTAATATTGCTTTCATTTTTTGTAATGCTTCTGATGCACCCGAGTCTCCCAATGTCTGATTTACTTTTGGTGTTGGTGCTCTCACTACTCCCTTTCCTGCCTTAGCTAATTTTTCTTTTAGTTCGTTCTCATAAATAGTAAATTTCGCAACAAGTTCCTCATCAAAGTGTTGCGGGTATTCTATAACTACCTTTCTTAATTTGGAATGACTTGCTGGGTTTTTTGATAGGTCCTCAAGTATTTTATTTTTTAACACATTGCGCGCCTCCTGAAAATGACTACCTGAATCCTCAGTAAATCTTAAATGCTTCCTATCCTGCTCATTCCTTCTATCCCACCTCACTGGCAACCTCCTATCTGACAAAAGCCACATGGTTCTTTCAAGTTTCTCTAATTTTCTTCTTTTCTCTCTATTTTTCTTCAATAGGTTTTGTATTTGTTCCGCTCTGGCCTTTTTTTTCCTCTCTTCAATTTGTAGCCTCCTCGCTTCTTTATCCACCCCAGATGTAACTGATGTTGTATTAGTTTCACTAATTAATCTTTCATATTCATCAGCTGTTAATATCCTTTCTCCTATTTGCATTACACCTGTTGTGTTTCTAATATTCACTTTTTTTGCTTGTCCGCCTCCTTTCTTCTTATTATTATTTTGTTCACTACCATTATTACCTCTATTGCCACCACCACCCTCAAACTTTTTTGCTTTTCGGTTTTTTCCCATATATATTGTTTATTATTACACCATTTTTCAATATTTGGGCAAAATCCATTGATATTGTATGTGTAAAGTGGGGCGAACTACCAAACCCATTTTTATTTTGCTACAATAACTATTAATGTCATCCGCTTGGGCTTTCAGAAGAAAACTTATAATAAATTCAATTATTTTCATTGTCTTTGTAATCATATTTGTATTGTTTGTTTTGTGGTGGAGATACGAACCGCCAACTTGTCAGGATGGTCTACAGAATCAAGATGAGTTGGGGGTTGACTGTGGTGGTATCTGCGGATCAATTTGTCCTTTTGAATCTGTTAGTCCGACAGTTCTTTGGACGAGGGTGTTTCATTCAAATGACACTTATCAGATAGTTTCATATATTAGAAACACCAATACTGATTTAACCGCAAGAGATGCAAAATATGACATAGCACTTTTTGATAGAAACAATGTAAAAATAAATCCTTTGTCGGGAACTGTAACACTTCTGCCGTCATCAATAACTCCTGTTTTCATATCAATGAGAATAGAAGAAGGAGATGACATTCCAAACAGGGCGTTTCTTGAGTTTACAGATGGGATAGAGTGGAGCAGGTCAACTGTAGATGAGAAGGAAACTAAGTTAAGAATAATAAATGAAAGGTTGGTGCTTGATGAAGAAACGCCAAGGGTGGAAGGTGAGGTTGAAAATTTGTCTCTCAATCCTATAAGGAACATTGATTTTTTTGCGACTGTGTTTGATGAAGAGGGAAACGCAATAGCAGCATCCCGTTATTTTATAAAGCGTATAGCCCAAAGAGAAAGAAAGGATTTGATTTTTCAATGGCGTGAAAGGATAGACGGGGTTGAGTCTTTGTGTAGGTTGGACACACAAGTTTTTGCTTTTCTTAATTTAGAGTCAAGTAATGTTTCTTTAACATCTGCGTTTCAAAATTTACTGGCAGAGATACGACCGCGAGATAGTTTTGCAGGTGTTGTAAGGTTGGGGGATAGGATAACAAAGACAGATAATTTTGAAACGGATGTATCTGCAAACTCAATAACTTCTTTGTTCAGAGAAGTGTCAGGCAGTGAAGTTTACAAAGAAATTGGAGACACTCTTAGCACAAGAGATCCAAATAAAAAGTTACTTATATTTGTAATTTCAGAAAGTGATTTTCTACAGACATCAATCTCAGGTGAACAGGAAAGATTAAAGACGCTGTTTGAAAATATAAATTCTGAAATTTATTTGATAACGCCCGACACATCAACAACAACAGAAGAAGAACTACTTGGAATCAGATATAGAAAAATTGGAACAACAAAAAATGATGTGTCATCTTCATACAGATTCTCAACTTCTGAGAGATGTGTCTCTCAACCAATCAGAGTAGAGGTAATACCAATCATAGAGAAAATATGAAGCTCTTAAAATCTTTTTTCTCAAACACCGACTTTGTGTTGTTAACCCCCGCAATACTTGTATCAATCTTTGGTTTCATAACGATATATCCATCAATACTTGATGATTCCACTTTGTTTATTAGGCAGGGGGTCTTCGTGGTGATGGGCGTGTTTCTTGCTATTTTGATCTCTAAAATGGACTTTTATTTCCTTAGAAATGGCAGAATTGTCCTATTTTTATACTTTATTGTCTGTCTGAGTTTGGTGGGGCTTTTGTTTTTTGCCCCAGAAATCAATGGGGCAAAAAGTTGGTATATTTTTGGTCCCATAGCGTTTCAGCCAGTTGATTTTACAAAAATTATGATAATAATTTTTCTGGCGAAATATTTTTCAAGGAGACATATAAATATAGGTTTGTTGCGCCACCCAATATCATCTTTGGTTTATGTCGCGATTCCTGTGTGGCTTGTTCTCATACAACCTGACTTTGGTTCTGCAATGATAATCGCGGGGATATGGTTTGGCATGGTTTTGGTTTCCGGTATGTCAAAAAAACACTTCTTTTTATTTTTTGCACTTGGTATATTACTTCTTGGATCTGGATGGAACTTTCTCTCCACATATCAACAAGACAGAATAATTTCTTTTGTAAAACCTTTTTCAGATATTCAGGGAACAGGTTACAACGCGTATCAAGCAACCATATCTGTTGGCTCGGGACAGTGGTTCGGCAAGGGTGTCGGTCAGGGAACACAATCCAAACTTGCATTCTTGCCAGAGTATGAATCAGATTTTATCTTTGCCGCATTTTCTGAAGAATGGGGATTTGTTGGCGTTGTCGTTTTATTTTTACTTTTTGGAATTATTTTTCTCCGTATATTAAAATATGCTCTGCGTGGTGAGACAAACTTTGAAATATTCTTTGCGCTTGGCACCGCCATATTTTTTGCGATTCAGTTGTTTGTCCATATAGGTGTAAATGTTGGTTTGTTGCCTGTGACGGGGACGACCATGCCATTTATGAGTTATGGGGGGTCGCATATAATATCTGAATATATACTTTTGGGGATGATAATGGCTATGTCTAAGTATGCGAGAGCCCTCCACGAAGAAGGGACGAAAAAAGAATTCTATGGGATTGGCTCTTAGACCATAATTATTTTGTGGTACAATATTTGGTATAATAATTTTGATTTTTTGAAAGAAGTTTATGATTGGAAAACGAATAAAAGCATATATATTTATAGCGATTAGTTTCTTACTGGTTTATTTTGTTTATTACACTGAATATGTTTCTCAGAGTAAGCCTTTTCAACTTGGTCTTGATTTGAAAGGTGGTGCAGAGTTGGTCTACAACGCTGATGTTTCTAAAATTCCAAGAGAGGAAGTGGCAGATGCGATGAACGCACTTCGTGATGTTATAGAAAGAAGGGTGGACGCTTTTGGTGTTGCTGAACCTATTATAAGAACAAGTTCGTCAAGTTTTGTAACAGATTCACAGATTGAACGACTTATAGTTGAACTTCCTGGTGTTACAGATGTTGATGCCGCGATAGAGCAGATAGGTAAAACTCCTTTGCTTGAGTTTAGGTTGCTTCGTATAGATGGAAATAACATTAGTTTTGAGGACACAGGCATAACAGGGCGGTATGTGGAAAGCTCTGATTTATATTTTCCACAGGGTCTCGCAAACACACCGACAGGAGAGATTGGCATACTTGTTAATTTTAATGGCGAGGGAGCAAAACTTTTTGAACAGATTACATCAGAAAATGTGGGCGAGTACCTGGCGATTTTTCTTGATGGCACTGTAATCTCCCAGCCAATAATAAACGAACCTATACCAGGTGGAACCGCATCAATAACCGGAAACTTTACAGCTGATGAAGCAAGGGAACTCTCACGAAACTTAAACTTCGGTGCACTTCCTGTTCCTATTGAGATTGAGGGAGTCCAGACCATAGGGGCGACATTGGGAGAAGAAACAATAAAAGACGGAGTAAATGCTGCAATAGTTGGATTTTTGCTTATAATTTTATTCCTCATTGCTTGGTATCGTCTTTCGGGTTTTGTGGCGACAGTCTCTCTCATTACCTATGTGGCGATAATGCTTCTTCTCTTTAAGTTCATACCAGTCACTCTCACAGCCGCTGGACTTGCTGGTTTCATAATATCCATAGGTATCGCGGTGGATGCAAATGTTCTTATCTTTGAAAGGATAAAAGAAGAGATAAGATCTGGGTCTGAAGCGAGAGAGGCGATAAACAAAGGATTCGCTCGTGCATGGCTTTCAATCCGTGACGGTAACTTAACAAGTTTGATAATAGCGATTTTGCTTTTCTGGCTTGGAACCTCTCTCATAAAAGGTTTTGCATTCACATTTGGTATGGGAATAATCGTCAGCATGTTTACGGCGATTGTATTTTCTCGAACCCTCTTGCGAGTCTTTGGGAGTGTATCCAGAAAGACATTAGGGTCAATTATATTTGGTGTTAAAGAAAAATAATTATTATGGTTTCAATAATGAAAAAAAAGAAAGTGTTCCTCTCAATATCATTTATATTGATTGTGGCTTCACTTTTGCTCATAATATTTAATCCGCCAAAGTTGGGGATTGAATTTAGCGGTGGAACATCTGTAGAGTTTTCGTATAATCAAAACATATTGAAAAGTGAAATAGAGAATAGAATAAGCGGTTCATTTGAGACTTATGTTTTGAGAGAAAAGGGAGGTGGCTACTCGCTACAAGTTGGCGACTTGGATGAAGATGGTCGGTTGGAACTTCTTTCACTTCTTAACATAGGCGGCGCTGCTCCAAACATCTCTGCCTACCAGTCAATTGGTCCATCCATAAGTTCAGAAATAACAAGAAAAGCCCTAATTGCCGCACTTCTCGCGACAATTATAATAATCCTGTATGTCGCCTTTGCTTTTCGCAAGGTTTCTTACCCAGTTTCTTCTTGGAAATACGGTCTTGTGGCTATGATTGCCCTCGCGCATGATGTGATAATACCGACAGGGATTTATTCCATCTTTTCATACATATCAGACGCCCAGATTGATGTTCTCTTTGTGACGGCACTGCTTGCGATAATAGGTTATTCAATAAATGACACGATAGTTATATTTGATCGCATAAGGGAAGGTCTGCGTATGAGTAGAGAGCAAGGCAGGGAAGTTTCTTTTTCAGAGACAATTGAGTCAAGTGTAAATAAAAGTTTCTCACGATCAATAAATACATCTCTCACGACAGCATTTGCTTTGGGAACGCTGTATTTCTTGGGAGGCGCTGTTACTCAGTGGTTTGCGCTTACCCTTTTGATAGGTGTGTTTGTTGGAACATATTCTTCGTTGTTTTTCGCGGCGCCACTCTTGAGTTTGTTCAAAACAAGTTCAAAATCATACAAGGATTATGTAAAAGACACGCAGGGTAAAGATGCACTTTCAAAAGCAGAACGAGAACTAAATGAAAGGTTGGACAGAAACCATAGATAAAAAAAGATAGGTACGCACGGGCGTGCGTACCTATTCAAGATCAGCGGCTATCTGACTTCGCTTTCAATTAAGTCATAACTTTTTCCTGGGGGATAGAGCAACATGTTGAGTTGGTCTGCACGATGTTTCATGGCATCAAAGGTTAAACCCAACAGGTATGCCGCTTGTGGCGGATTTCCACCACACAGATCAAGGGCATCATTGATGTTTTCCTCGCTTATCCTGTCAAAACTCCTCCAACTCTTATGGGCATTGAAATCGCTGCTCATCACATTGATGAGTTTTTGAAACTTACCTTCTAAGGCTTGGGCTTTTTCCTCAAGTCTCTCCACTCTCCTCTTTAGGACTAGGTTTTGTTCGTCTTCATTCATGACATCACCTCCTCTGTCTTTACAGACATCAAAAAGAACCTTTGAGCAAGTAAATGCTCTTAAAGGCATAATAATACAATTAATGCGTGTTGTCAATGTGGGCACATTTAGTAGATAAAAAAAGATAGGTACGCACGGGCGTGCGTACCTATTCAAGATCAGCAGCTATCTGGCTTGGCTGGCAAGGCATACTTACTCTCGCAAGACAGAATCAAGCCGAGTTGGTCCGCACGATGTTTCATGGCATCAATGGGTAAACCCAACAGGCATGCCGCTTGTAACGGATCTCCCCTACACCGATCAAGGGCATCCTCAATGTTTTCCTTGCTTATCCTATTTAGGACTAGCAGGTTTTGTTCTTCTTCATTCATGACATCACCTCCTCTGTCTTTACAGACATCAAAAAGAACCTTTGAGCAAGTAAATGCTCTTAAAGGCATAATAATACAATTAATGCGTGTTGTCAATGTGGGCACATTTAATTTCATGTCACTGTCACATTGACACTTTCGCTGACTTTGATAAAATGAATATTATGGAGAACGACAATAGATCTATAGGAACACTTTTGCTATACATAGGGCTATTCTTTGTTGCTTGTTTTGGTATCCTCTTTTTGGGTATCGCTGTCCTTGATTTGATTGATATTCTTTTCGCTAAACCAGAAGCATTTGGTAGTTATAGCCCAAGAGAATCTCTGAATTTTGCAATGCCGGTTTACATAGTTTTACTCCCACTTTTGTTTTGGATGACTGGTCGTGCAAGAAAAAAAATATCAGGGACAGAACCTGTAAGAGGGCGTGTGGGCTCAATCTCGCTGATAATCTTTTTTGCTTTTGTTATTCTTATCATTGATTTGATTGTATTATTGTGGAGTTTGTTTAGTGGCGATTTGTTACTCAACTTTTCTTTGAAAGTGATTGCCGTTGCTGTGATAGCGGCTGTGGTGTTGTTTTATTACCGTAGGGATCTAAAAAATGAGTGGAGTAGCAATACATCTGCACATAAAATATTTGTATGGGTCGTATCAATCGTGTTAATTGTGATTACCGTAGTCGGAATATCAAATGGTGGCATATTGTTACAAAGAGAGGACAAATTGAAAGTTGAGCAACTTTCGAACATATTTTTCTTCGTACAGACCCACTATAGAACTAATAACGAAATCCCATCTTTTGAGAAGTTAAGGAGTGAAAATTATAATATTTCACAGAATCCAGATGTTGAAGATGGTGTTGAGTATTATGTAAAAAGTGCAGACACGATAGAGCTCTGTGCAAGGTTTAACCTAAGCGGCAGCACGCCCTATGGTCAATGGAATCATACAGAGGGTAGAAATTGCTTCACCAAAGAGATCTTCAAATAATTATCTGCCCTCTCATATTAAATATGTATTCACATAAAGATATAGAGGAAAAATTTAATAAAAAGTGGGAGGAAGGTGATATTTATGCCACCCCACAGGATGATAAAAAAGAAACAAGGTATGTCCTTGATATGTTTCCATATCCTTCGGGTGATGGTCTGCATGTGGGACACACCAGAGGATACATCGCAAGTGATGTTTATTCGCGTTTTTTGAGGATGAATAATTTTGCTGTTCTTCACCCCATGGGGTGGGATGCGTTTGGTCTGCCGGCAGAGAACAGGGCGATTGAAACGAACACACATCCAAGAGAAGAAGTAGACAAAAACACAGCGATGTATAAATCACAACTGAAAAAAATTGGTCTCAGTTATGACTGGTCGCGTGAGATTGATACGACAGATGAAAACTATTACAAATGGACTCAGTGGATTTTTCTACAATTTTATAAAAAAGGGCTCGCTTATCGTGCTAATGCCCCTGTCAACTGGTGTCCTTCCTGTCAGACAGTTCTTGCAAATGAAGATCTTGAAGATAAAAAATGTGAGAGGTGCAAGACGCCAATTTTGAAAAAAGATTTGTGTCAGTGGTTTCTCAAAATAACTCAATATGCCGACAGGTTGCTGAACGACTTGGACAAACTTAAAAACTGGCCCTCTCATGTGGTGGAATTGCAGAGGAATTGGATAGGAAAAAGTGAAGGATATGAATTTCGCTTTTCGTTGTTTAATGAAGACGGCGGAATAAATGTATTTACAACAAGGGCGGATACCATTATGGGTGTTACATATCTCGCGCTCTCACCAGAACATCCTCTTGTCAGAAAAATCTTGCCAAAAGTAAATAACAAAGAAGAAGTTGAGTGGTATATAAAAAAAGCAGGGCAGATGGATGAGGCGATAAGAACAGACAAAGAAAGAGAGAAAACCGGTGTTTTGGTAAAAGGTCTGCGTGCATCACATCCCGTGACAAACAACCCCATACCTATTTTTATCGCAGATTATATTTTGTCAGATTATGGAACTGGTGCCATTATGGGAGTTCCAGCACATGATGAGAGAGATTACAATTTTGCAAAGAGATATGACATTCCTGTAGTTCAAGTTATATCGTCTGAAGACGCAGATGAAAACAAAAATGAATGTTACACAGGAAAAGGTTTGTTGGTTAATTCAGGAGAATTCAACGGATTGTCCTCAGAGGTTGCATCTTCAATAATTGCTGAGCGTATAAATGGAGTGAAGACAAGCACTTACAAATTAAAGGACTGGGTGTTTTCAAGACAAAGATACTGGGGTGAGCCGATACCCATTGTCTATTGCGATGATGAAGTTGTTCCAGTCCCTGAAGAAGATTTACCACTTCTTCTTCCTAATGTTAAAAATTATCAACCCACAGGGACAGGTGAATCTCCGCTTGCAAATATAGACGAGTGGGTAAACACGACTTGCCCCAAGATTGATGGGAAAAAAATGAGTGCATGCCGTCCAGCAAAAAGAGAAACAGATACGATGCCAGGTTGGGCTGGTTCATCTTGGTATTATCTTCGTTTCATAGATCCCAATAACAAAAAATCTTTTGTGGGAAAGAAAAAAGAGAAATCTTGGATGCCCGTTTCTGTTTATGTGGGCGGATTGGAGCATGCGACAAGACACCTTATATACGCACGATTTTGGCACAAGGTTCTTTATGATCTTGGTTTGGTAAGTACTGAAGAACCATTTGATACTCTAAGACCGGTTGGGCTTATCCACGCACAAGATGGCAAAAAGATGGGTAAAAGATATAGCAACGGAACCACGCCAGATGAAGTTGTAGAGAGTTATGGAGCAGATGCTTTGAGAATGTATGTCATGTTTATCGCACCGTTCAACCAAACTGCATTATGGAATTCAAAGGGTATAAATGGGACAAGAAGATTTTTGGAACGCGTGTGGAAAATGAAGGACTCTGTTTCAGATTCTGCTAAACCATCAGAAAATTTAGAGACACAGCTCCACGAGGCAATAAGAAAGATAAAGGAAGATATAGAAAAATTCCATTTCAATACAGCAGTAAGCCAGATGATGATATTTGCCAACGCGATGGATAAAGAAAAGAAGATTCCTAAATCTATTTTTGAAACATTTTTGAAATTATTGGCGCCATTTTGTCCTTATTTAACAGAAGAAATTTGGCTACACTTGGGTCACAAAAAATCAATTCACCTTGCGGAATGGCCGAAATATGATTCTAAAAAAATAGTCGTTAAAAATGTCCCAATTGTGATACAGGTAAACGGCAAAATGAGAGCCACCGAAAGTTTTGCCCCTGACACATCTCAGTCAGAAGTTGAGAAAAAAGCGAAGAAAATTCCCAATGTTGCAGTGCATATCAAAAAAGGCGAGCCGACTAATGTGATTTTTGTCCCAAACAAGGTGATAAATTTCGTCTTGAAATAGGGTCGTTGAATAAAAAATAATAGGACGCACTTCCTGTGCGTCCTATATAAAATTGGTGGGCTACTCAGATGACTGCCTGAACTCGTTTATGTCAATGCCATGCTTTTCTATGCGATACCTCAAAGCCATACGGGGCTTTCCAAGTTCGCGTGCTGCCTGTGACACATTCCCACGAGTTTTCTTAAGGGCATCCACGATGGCTTTCCTTTCCATCTCATCAAGATTGGTGGATCCCTTTGCTTCTCCATCCGATTCGTTATAAGTAACGAATATAGCCATAGAGAGACTGTTCAGCTCCATCTCCAACTTTCTCACGGCCTCACCCACATCTCCACCATCAACCTGTACAACGACCTTCCGCTTAAGGTTCGCCAAGGCTTCATTCGTTCGATCAATGCGTCTCGCGAAATCATCAGCCGTAGCTCTGCCGTCAATGGGTTGAAGATTGCCATCCGTCATCGCTTCACCTCCAGTTGTCTCAGTTGTCTAAAGATCATCATAAAATAATATTACACCAGGAGCAAAAAAATGTCAACCCCCACACAATCAACCCATATCTGCGCTACTTGCACTTGTGTGAGATATAATAAGAATATATGAAAGAAAACAAGATGGGTGCAGAATTCCTAAGAAGCAACAACCCAAACATACATAAAACGATGGGAGGACCTGCGAGGAGGGAGAAGGTAAGGACAGGAAAAACAATAGAGAAGCCAGATGAGGTGATTTCTGTGTTCCTAAATCGTTATGCACAAGTGTTGCAGAGGAAGGGTGAACAGGAGAGGAAAAAAGGAGTAGAAGCAATATGGAGGATGGTGAAGAGGGATAATATCATAAAGGAGGAGAATATATCCAGAGCATTTAATAATTATCTAAATAGAAAAAGGGATATGGGGGAAGATATAGCAGAGAGTGAGATTCCAAGATTGAAGAAAGAATATGCAGAGATGAAAATAGAAGACCAAGAGGATAGTCTCTACAATTGGATAGAGTATTTTGCATCACATGAGACAGACGCATATCCCCTTTGGTTTAAGTTCCTTGCCCTAAAGAATGTGTTGCGTGTGGGTGAATACAAAGTAAATGAGAAGCAATTCTACAAAAGAACAAAATACACAGCAAAACCATTCCTAACATTAAACAAACAAGCCCTTGCGGGAATATATGAGCATTTCAATAAGATAGTGGAAGGTAAGGACATAGAAACAGAAGATGAGGAATTTAGAACATACTTAGAGAACAAAAACTTTGTAAAGGCATACATCAGAAGGATGGAGATATTGAAAAGAAACAGAGGTGCTGAGCATCTTGAGGTGATTGATGGTAAGTGGAGAAGATTTACAAAAGGACAAGAAAAAGAAATGTTTGATTCACTTCAAGGACATCACACTGGCTGGTGTTTAGAAGGTTCTATCAATACTTGCGAAGGGTACTTAGACAATGGAGATGCCCTTATCTACTATTCCAATGATAAAAGAGGAGACCCCACTATCCCAAGATTGACGATAGCGTTTAGAGGGAAAGGTATACGCGAGATAAGCGGGATAGAAGAGGGGCAAACATTAGATGAATACATATTCCCTGTCCTCAAAGAAAAGCTTGAGGAATACCCACAAGAAGCGGAGAGATACAACAAGGCAGCGGAGGACATGAAACGGGTTACAGAGATCCACAACAGCCCACTATCAATATCAAAAGAAGACCTACGCTTTCTATATGAAATTGATGGCAAGATACACAACTTCAGAGGAGGAACTGACCCAAGGGTAAAGGAAATACTGAGAGGAAGAGATGCAAGAGAAGATATTGCATACATATTTGGTAGTGCAAAGGATCAAATATGTATCTTAAACGATGAAGGGGGCATCCCAAAAGAAGAATTTTTTTCTGGTAAATACACACATTACCTTACACCTAAATTTAACAAATATAAGTTGGTTGTCAATATAGAAATGAAAGATGAAGATTTGGAAACAATGAAAAAAAATGGAGTAACCAAATTTCCAATTGTTATTGGAGGTATATACAAAAAGATTAATCTTTCAATCACAAATATAAAGGATATTCAGCCGTTACCTTGGGGTGTGAAGAGTCTTTCTCTCAACGGTCTCACAACCGCAGAAGGGCTGAAGATACCCGAGGGTGTGGATCATCTTGAACTCAACGGTCTCACAAATGCAGAAGGGTTGAATATACCTGAGGGTGTGAAGTATCTTTCTCTCGACGGTCTTACAAACCCAGAAGGATTGGTGATACCTGAGAGTGTGGTGGATCTTTATCTCAACGGTCTCAAAACTGCAGAAGGGCTTAAGATACCTGAGAGTGTGGTGGATCTTTATCTCAACGGTCTCAAAACTGCAGAAGGGCTTAAGATACCTGAGGGTGTGTGGAAACTTTATCTCAACGGTCTCACAACCGCAGAAGGGTTGAATATACCTGAGGGCGTGGAGTGGCTTGAACTCAAAGGTCTCACAAGTATAGTAGGGTTGAAAATACCTGAGAGTGTGGTGTATCTTGAACTCAAAGGTCTCACAAGTGCAGAAGCGCCTATACTTCCTAGGGATTTGAAAGACCTATCATTTGGTGCAGGTATGAGTGATGAAGAATCTGATAAACTCGAAGAGTAATATCCTCATATTAAAATTAAGCGTTTTTGGTATTGAAAAATACGTCAATCCCACACACAATCAACCCATATCTGCGCTACTTGCACTTGTGTGAGATATAATAAAGATGTATGGAAAACATGAGTGAAATAGGTGGCTTTGGAAAAAAATCTGCAAGGAATATAAGGAATATAGAGAAAAATAAACCATGGGAGATGGGCGATGTACTTGTGATTGAGATGGCAGAGAAAACAGACAAAATTATGGATTGTTATGATAAAACATTAGAAATAAGTGATGAAAAACAAAGGAAAGAAGAAATGGGAAAAATCTGGAGGATGGTGAAGAGGGATATTGTCATAAAAGAAGAAAACATATACGAAGCATTTGAGAGTCATCTGAAGAGAAGGATAGACAGGGGTGAGAATATACAACATAGCCATATTCCAGGATTGAAGAAAGTGTATGCAGAAAGAAAAAGAAAAGAGCAAGAGGAAAGTCTTTCTGCTTGGATGAAGTATTTTATATCACAGGAGTCAAATGTTTACCCCATTTGGTTTAAGAGCTTTGCCCTAAGAGGTGTGTTGAATACTGGTGCTCATAAAATAACTCAGAAGACGCACAATGTATCTAGAATCATAGGAAGAGACCGTAAGAAAAGAGATTATCTTGATTTAGATGTGTTCTGTGAAACTAGTGAATATAAAATAGATAAGAAAGAATTCAAAAAAAGAACAAAATACACAGCAGAACCGTTTCTTTCTCTAAACAAACAAGCCCTTGATAGTGTATATGAGCATTTCAACAATCAGAAGCAGGGTAATAAAAATAGAAGAATAGGTGATTTTTACCTCCAGACTTACATATCTAGAAATAAGTTTGCTCAAGCATACGATAGAATGATAGAACTAAAAAAGATGAATCGTGGCGAAACAGTAAAGAACATAGAACGCCTTGCAAGAATTTATGATAACCAATTTTCAATATCAAAAGAAGACTTGCTATTTCTTTATAAGACTGGTGACAAAATATACGATTTCAAAGGCAAAAAAGACATAAGAGCGTATGAAATTCTAAAGCATAGAGACAAAAGGGAAGATATTGCATACATCTTTGATGTTCCAAAGGATCAAGTAAGTTTCACCAAAAGCGAGTTTGTTTCTGGCAAAAGCACATATCACTTTGGTAATGTAATAAAACTTTCTGATGAAGATTTAAAAAAACTGCAAAAAAATGGAGTGACCGAATTTCCAACAATTATAAAAGGAGATATTGACTTTCAAAATATCACAACCACAGAAGGTCTTTTGCCATTTCCTGAGAATATGGAAATACTTAATCTTGGCAACCTCCCAAGTGCAGAAGGACTTCCGCCACTTCCTAAGGGTTTGAAAGAACTTGATCTTAATTATCTCAGAAATCTAAAAGGAATTAAATCATTTCCCAAGAGTCTGAAAAAACTTAAACTTAACGGTATTGTAGAAACAAAAGGAGGATTTCCATTGCTTCCTGAGGGTTTGGAAGAGCTTTATCTTGGCTTACCTTCACTGGATTTTTCACAACTCCAACAATTTCCTAATAGTCTGAAAAAACTTGATCTCCGTAGAGTGTTACATATAGAAGGACCTCTATCACTTCCTAAGAGTTTGAAATCTCTTGTTCTTCCGCGTAATATGTCTCTAGAGATTGGTAGTGAAATCAGAAAGCGATATCCTAATGTTGAAATCATACAAGTGTAATACACACAATGCCAAATAGAGAGCAATATTATTAGTTGTGTGAGGTATAATAAGAATATATGAAAGAAAACAAGATGGGTGCAGAATTCTTGGGAGGTGCCGACCAACATTTATTCAAAAAGATTAGAGGACCTGCAAAAAGGGAGGAGGTAAGGACTGGTGAAAAGATAGACAAGCCAGAAGAAATTATTAAGGTATTTCTGGATCGTTATGCACAAGTGTTGCAAAGGGAGGACGAACAAAAGAGGGAAAGAGGGGTAGAGGCGATATGGAGGATGGTGAAGAGAAACCATATCATAAAAGAGGAGAATATATCTAAGGCATTTAATAATCATCTAAAAATAGAAAGAGATAGGGGTAAGGACATATCATGGGGTGAGGACATAACAAAGAGTGAGATTCCAAGACTGAAGAAAGAATATGCAGAAAGGGTGATAGGAGACCAAGAGGATAGTCTCTACAATTGGATAGAGTATTTTGCATCACATGAGACAGACGCATATCCCCTTTGGTTTAAGTTCCTTGCCCTAAAGAATGTGTTGCGTGTGGGTGAATACAAAGTAAATGAGAAGCAATTCTACAAAAGAACAAAATACACAGCAAAACCATTCCTAACATTAAACAAACAAGCCCTTGCGGGAATATATGAGCATTTCAATAAGATAGTGGAAGGTAAGGACATAGAAACAGAAGATGAGGAATTTAGAACATACTTAGAGAACAAAAACTTTGTAAAGGCATACATCAGAAGGATGGAGATATTGAAAAGAAACAGAGGTGCTGAGCATCTTGAGGTGATTGATGGTAAGTGGAGAAGATTTACAAAAGGACAAGAAAAAGAAATGTTTGATTCACTTCAAGGACATCACACTGGCTGGTGTTTAGAAGGTTCTATCAATACTTGCGAAGGGTACTTAGACAATGGAGATGCCCTTATCTACTATTCCAATGATAAAAGAGGAGACCCCACTATCCCAAGATTGACGATAGCGTTTAGAGGGAAAGGTATACGCGAGATAAGCGGGATAGAAGAGGGGCAAACATTAGATGAATACATATTCCCTGTCCTCAAAGAAAAGCTTGAGGAATACCCACAAGAAGCGGAGAGATACAACAAGGCAGCGGAGGACATGAAACGGGTTACAGAGATCCACAACAGCCCACTATCAATATCAAAAGAAGACCTACGCTTTCTATATGAAATTGATGGCAAGATACACAACTTCTTAGGAGGTGAAGAGATGATAGAAGAAATACTGAGAGGAAGAGATAAAATAGAAGATGTTGCATATATCTTTGGTGTTCCAAAGGATCAAATAAGCACTTCGGAAGAAGAAGCCCTATCTGGTAAATGCGTGTATCACCTTGGGAATTTATTAATTGAAGATAAAGAATTAGCAGAACTAAAAAGAAACGGCGGAACTAAATTTCCAATTGTTGTTGAGGGTGAATACGAAATTGATCTTTCAATCACAGATATAAAAGGCATTCCGCCATTACCTGAGGGTGTGGATCGTCTTGAACTCGACGGTCTCACAAATGCAGAAGGGTTGAATATACCTGAGGGTGTGGTGCATCTTCAACTCAAGAGTCTCAAAACTGCAGAAGGGTTGAAAATACCTGAGGGCGTGAAGACTCTTTCTCTCAACGGTCTCACAAACCCAGAAGGGTTGAAGATACCTGAGAGTGTTTATTGGCTTTCTCTCAACGGTCTCAAAACTGCAGAAGGGTTGAATATACCTGAGAGTGTGAGGACGCTTTATCTCGACGGTCTCAAAACTGCAGAAGGGTTGAATATACCTGAGGGTGTGAGGGTTCTTTCTCTCGACGGTCTCAAAACTGCAGAAGGGTTGAAGATACCTGAGAGTGTTTGTTGGCTTTCTCTCAAAGATCTCGCAAGTGCAGAAGGACTTCCACCACTTCCTAAGTATTTAGAAACACTAACTGTTAGCTACCATATGAGTGATGAAGAAGTTAATAAACTCAGAAAGCAATATCCTTATCCTCTTTCCATTAAACGCTACTAAATGGTAGCCAAAAGAATAACAATCATCTTTCTACCTTTATAGGACTAATTATAGAAATAAAAATAATAGGACGCACTTCCTGTGCGTCCTATATGAGATTGGCAACTATCCAGTTGCCGTAAATTTCTTCATGAGAGATGTTACGCCAATTTGAGTTTTCTCATGCGCCATTCCAACGAACGACGAGACAAACCCACCAACTTTGCCGTTTTTGCAACATCCCACTTGGTTTGCTTAAGGGCAGCGACTATTTTTTTCTTCGCTTCTTCCTCAAGCTTACGGTGGAAAGCATTCTCGCCAACATCACGATTAGCACGCATGGTCGTGACGAGTTTGTCCAACTCACCCCGAAAGTTCGCCAAGGTTTCATTAACCTGTCGGATTTCTTCCTTCATCCACTGGACTTCTTTCGTGAGTTCGTTGACCCTTTTTTCAAAGGGATTTTGGTTTTTCCCCATAGTATCACCTCCTGATTTTGTAGGGATCAAAAAGAAAGAACTTTCGAGCAAAAGCAAGTGCTCTTAAAAGCATACTAATATAATTAATAGATATTGTCAATACCATCAATTGACATATAATATGGGGCGAAATAGGGACTTTACTTTATTTTTGTTTTTTGGTATTATATTAAAAGGGTCGGGAAACAAACAATGAGCAAATATGCAAACATAGAAAACGCTGTTTTGAAGGCGACCAGAGATTTACTTGCTTTGGATGTCCTTAGTAACCGCGAAAGAGAAATCGTAGATATGCGTTACGGTCTTAACAGTCGTGGTAAAAAAGTAACATTGCAATCCCTTGGAACAAACAAGGGTCTTACCCGTGAAAGAATAAGACAGATTGAAGCACAGGCACTTAAATCTCTAAGCCGTGCAAAAAACAATGTAGACATACACAGACCTATAAACTTGATAAGAACTTTCATTGAGAGCAACGGGGTTGTTCTCAGCAACAATACACTTATTGATAAAATAGGAGGAAACAAACAATTAGACAACAGCATAATGTTTTTACTTCAGTTTTCTGATGACATTGGTTTCAGAGGTGCGAACAATCATTTTGAAGATAGATGGTATGTGACAACAAAAGGAGATTTTGTTGATTGCGTAGAAGAGTCATTACATGCACTTCATGACTCACTTGGGAGAAATGATGTGTTGGATGAAAGGTCCTTTTTGAATAGATTTCACGAGTGTATGGACAACAAGGTTTTGTCCTATTCTAAGAAAGATAAAAATTATGCTCGTAACTGGATTATGATTTCTAAAAAATTAGATTCCAACCCTATCAATGAATGGGGTCTTTCAGATGCAAATGAAATACGCCTTGCTAATACAGCACACAGGGCATATCTTGTCCTCCGTCTTGAGAAACAGCCTTTGCATTTTCGTCAGATTGCCGGAAGGATAAAAAAAGTCCTTAATTGTTCAATTGAGGATAGTACTTGTCATAATGAACTTATAAAGTCCAACAAGTTTGTCCTTATTGGGCGTGGTATGTATGGTCTGGAAGAGCACGGTTACAAGCCTGGCGTTGTTCGTGAGGTGATAACCCGTCTTTTGAAAGAAAGAGGTCCAATGTCAAAAGAGGATATAGTGAAAAATGTCACAGAAGAGAGGGAAGTCAAGGAGTCCACGGTGATAAACAGTCTCTACAATAAAAAGAATTTCACAAAGAACAGTAAGGGTTTATATACCGTAGCCCGATCAAGTGCAAAAAAATAACTTTTTTGTGTCAGATAAGTTATAATAACTGTAATGATCGCAAGAGCAACTGAGTTTATCGTCCTTTTTTATTTTGTTGTCCTCATCTCGTGGGCAGTTTTGATATATTCTGATGTTCCGCTAGAGATTGCTGAGATACTTTCTGTCTCAGGGGTATTCCTTTTTCCTTATTTTACGATGGCGTGTGTGCTCATAGCTTTGATTGCAGAGGCGCATCGCATAAGGTTGAATTATTTGCAAGCTGCTTTTATATCAAAACAGGACTACAGACTTCTTGAGTTAAAGATGCCAGCAACTATTGAGAGGTCGCCAGAGGCGATGGATATAATACTCAACAGATTGAATCTCACACTGAACGAAACAAACTGGAGTCACACGATATGGCTTGGAAAGGTAAGACCGACATGGTCTTTTGAGATTATATCTGCAGAGGGTCAGATAAGGATGTTTATCAGAATTCCAAACTTTCACTGTCATAATGTCAGAACCTCAATATACTCCTATTATCCCGAAATCCAGATAGAAGAGGTCAATGATTATGTGGAAGAAATGACATTTAATCATAAAAAAGATAGGATGTGGGGGTGTATGCATAAACTTAAAGAAAAAAGGGCGCTACCTCTTAGAACATATTTGGACTACAACATACACTCAGGCAAGACCAGTATTTCCATCCGTGCGCAGAGATTGGGAACCGAAACAGGCGACCTTGTTGATCCAATGGCTCCTATGATTGAGGCGATGGGAACTTTGGGTGTAAATGAGCATATGTGGGTTCAGTTTCTTATCAGAGCACACAAGAAAAATAGTATACAAAAAGGTTTTTTCGGTCACTATAGTCATAAAAAAGAAGTAAAGGAAGTGTTGGATGGAGTAAAAGGCAAGAAAAAGGGTTCCGAAGAATCAAAAGAAGATATAGGCAAGTTTGAAAGAGAGTTGGTTGATAACATAACACGCAACGCTTCCAAACCGCAGTTTGATGTTGGTATAAGAACGCTTTATTTCACAAAAGGTGAGGAATCTTTCAACGCTACAAATATAGTTGAGTTGGTATCTCTGCTAAAATCTTTCAAACAACCAAAATATAATTTTTTCTCCCCTATGGGCGGACACACGATAGGTAATTATTCTTGGGGACCTTTTGTAGAACTTATTGGGCTTTATCCAAAGGGAACAGTTGCCCAAGATATGTCAAAACTCTTGTATAGACTTTATTGTGATAGAACTTATTTCTACCCTATATTATCAATACCAGAACGATACATAAGTGTGATGAGCAGTGAATCCCTTGCAACTCTCATACATCCGATAGGTTCGCACATAAGCACACCAACGATGCCTCGCGTTCTTTCAAAGAAAAAACAAGCCCCTTCCAATCTACCCGTATGATCAAAAAATCCCTTACAGTACTAATACTCATACTTGTCGCCTTTTTCGCGTGGCATACACTTTTCACCAACCCAGAAGGTGATGGAGCAGTTGTTTTTGTTAAGGAAGGCATGTCAACAGAAGACATAGCACACAATCTGAAAGAAAATAATCTTATCCGATCAAGCAAGGCTCTGAAAATAGTTTTAACCGCAACAGGCAACTCAGATGAGGTCCTTGCCGGAGAATATCATTTTTCAGGACCCATCTCTGTCCTTGAAGCATTCAAGCGTCTTACAAGAGGTTCTTACAACACCCCAACAGTCCGTCTGCGCACCATAGAAGGATCTTCTATATTTAGTATGGCAGATGTTGTGTCAGAAACATTTCCCCACATAACCCCAGAGGAATTTATATTGGAAGCAAGAGGTTATGAAGGTTATTTATATCCCGATACATACATACTTCCTTTCAACTTGACTGTGAGGGAAATAGTAAAAATAATGAACGCTGAATTCCAAAACCAAGTCGCACCGCTTTCTCAGTTGTTTGTGTCATCTGGCAAATCAATGGAAGACATAATAAAAATGGCATCAATTATAGAGCTTGAGTCTGCTGATAGAGATGAACGATTTTATATCTCAGGAATACTATGGAAAAGAATTGAGTTAAACATACCGCTTCAGGTTGATGTTGCCTTTTCTTATGTAAACGGAAAAAATAGTTACACACTCACACTTGAAGATTTAAGGAAAGACCATCCATACAACACATACACAAATCGCGGCCTACCACCAACACCGATTGGAAATCCAGGGATTGAGTCCATAAGGGCGGCACTCACACCAAAGAAAAGCGAGTACTTGTATTTCATTGCAGATAGGAACGGAAAGACACACTACAGCAGAACCCACGAGGAGCATGTCAATAAAAAGTTTGCGTTCAAAAAAGAATAATGACTGAAGCAAAAGCAAAAGAAACTGTATTTGTCGGTCTTTCAGGTGGTGTTGACTCTGCTGTGTCTGCGCACCTGCTTTGTGAAAAGGGCTATGATGTTGTTTGCGTTTTTATCCGTGGCTGGCAGCCAGATGGTCTTTTGTGTCCGTGGCAGGAGGACAGAAGTGAAGCGCTAAAAGTAGCAGCCTTTCTAAAAATTCCTTTTGTAAGTTTGGATTGTTCTGAGGAATATAAGAAAAAAGTAGTTGATAATTTTTTGGAACAATACAAAAGAGGGGAAACGCCAAACCCTGATGTGTTGTGTAACAAATTCATAAAGTTCGGTTTTTTCCTTGAGCATGCTCTGAAAGAAGGCGCTGACAAAATAGCAACCGGTCATTATGCAAGGACAATCTCAAAGGAATCGGTTTTGTTGGCACGCCCAACTGATGAGAAAAAAGATCAGACATATTTTTTATGGACTCTTAATCAAAAAATACTTGAAAAGACAATTTTCCCATTAGGCAAATACAGAAAAGAAGAGGTAAGAAAAATAGCAAATAAAATAGGTCTTCCCAACGCAGACAGAAAAGACAGCCAAGGAATATGTTTTCTGGGAGATATACAAATGAGAGAGTTTTTGGAAAAATACATAGAAAAAAAGAGCGGTGATGTTGTTGATGAGAAGGGGAATACAATAGGAAGTCATAGTGGATCTTTCTTTTACTCTTTGGGTCAGAGGCATGGGTTTGATATAAAAAACAAATCACCAAAGACCGAACCTTATTTTGTAGTGGAAAAAGATTTTTCTAATAATAAAATTGTGGTTTCAAATGATAAATTTGCGCTTGTAAGAAACGGAGCAACAGTTTTTTTGAGAAATGTTAATTGGATATCTGAAACCCTACCAAAAAATAAAAATGTATTTGTAAGATCAAGACATAGAGGCTTGTTGGTGAACGCGGTCTTGCAGGAAGTAGCGGCAACCACAGCACAGGCGGTAGACAAAAGTGCTTCTACGCTTTACACAGCAGGTCAATCTTTGGTTATTTATGATGATAAAAAAGAAGTAGTTTTAGGGGGTGGTGAAATTGACAAAACTCTGGTTGGTGAGATATAATAAAGATATATGGAAAATAGAGAAAAAATAGGTGGCTTTGGAAAAGAATCTGAGGGCAATGAGAAACGTATTAGGGAAATACTTGACAGTCCGCGGTTACCACTAAAACATGAAGAACTTAATTTCCTCCGTAAAGAAAGGGAAGGTGTTGCGCGAATACTTGGTATTAATCCAGACCAATTAAGTTTATCAGAAAAAGGCTTTCATTTTGGTGTACACACACATCACATTGGAGATTTAGAAGTTTTAGCGGAAGGTTTTATAGAAATGAAAGAGAAAGGAATAGGCAAATTTCCAACCGTCATAAAAGGAGGTCTTGACCTTAGAGGACTCATAAGTGCTAGACAACTTACAGAATTTAATGAAGAACTTAAAGAGTTTCCCGAGGATTTGGAAGCACTTTATCTTGATAATCTCTTAGAAATAAAGGGGCTTCCAGAATTTCCTAAGAAATTAAAAACACTTTCTCTCCTCAAACTTGCAACTTTGGAGGGGCTTCCACCATTTCCCGAAAGTTTAGAAGAACTTTATTTGGGTATCAAAACCACCAAAGGTCTTCCACCACTTCCTAGTTATTTGAAGAAGTTTTCAGTTAGCAGGGATATGAGTGATAAGCATCTCAACATCCTCAAAAAGCAATATCCCAGTCTCCATATCACTCAAGACTAATAGGCACAATAACAAATATAAAACAATGTTATATCTTACATAAGATATAATAAGAACATATGAAAGAGAATAAAGGCATAGACTTTTTGAGAAGCAACAACCCAAACATACATAAAACGATGGGAGGACCTGCGAGGAGGGAGGAGAAGATGGCAAAGAGGTGGATAGGAGAGGATGAAAAGATAGAAAAGCCAAAGGATGTGATTGGGGTATTTCTAAGTCGCTACGCAGAAGTGTTGCAGAGGAAGGGTGAACGAGAGAGGAAAAAAGGAATAGAAGCAATATGGAGGATGGTGAAGAGGGACAATATCATAAAGGAGGAGAATATATCCAGAGCATTTGGGAGTCACATAAATAGAAAAAGGGATAGGGGGGAAGATATAGCAGAGAGTGAGATTCCAAGATTGAAGAAAGAATATGCAGAAAGGGTGATAGGAGACCAAGAGGATAGTCTCTACAATTGGATAGAGTATTTTGCATCACATGAGACAGACGCATATCCCCTTTGGTTTAAGTTCCTTGCCCTAAAGAATGTGTTGCGTGTGGGTGAATACAAAGTAAATGAGAAGCAATTCTACAAAAGAACAAAATACACAGCAAAACCATTCCTAACATTAAACAAACAAGCCCTTGCGGGAATATATGAGCATTTCAATAAGATAGTGGAAGGTAAGGACATAGAAACAGAAGATGAGGAATTTAGAACATACTTAGAGAACAAAAACTTTGTAAAGGCATACATCAGAAGGATGGAGATATTGAAAAGAAACAGAGGTGCTGAGCACCTTGAGGTGATTGATGGTAAGTGGAGAAGATTTACAAAAAAACAACAACAAGAAATGTTTGATTCACTTCAAGGACATCACACTGGCTGGTGTCTGGAAGATTCTAATGAACAGCGTCATAGATATCTAAGAGATGGAGATGCCCTTATCTATTATTCCAATGATAAAAGAGGAGACCCTACTGTTCCAAGATTGACGATAGCATTTGATGGAGAAAGAATAAAAGAAATATCTGGAATAGAAAAGGGGCAAACACTGGATGAATACATATTCCCCGTCCTCAAAGAGAAACTTGAGGAATACCCACAAGAAGCGGAGAGATACAACAAGGTAGCGGAGGACATGAAACGGATTACAGAGATCCACAACAGCCCACTATCAATATCAAAAGAAGACCTACGCTTTCTATATGAAATTGATGGCAAGATACACAACTTTAGAGGAAATCCTGACCCAAGGGTAAAGGAAATACTGAGAGGAAGGGATAAAAGAGAAGATGTTGCATATATCTTTGGTGTTACAAAGGATCAAATAAGCACTTCGAGAGAAGAAGCCCTATCTGGTAAATGCACGCATCACCTTGGGGATTTAACAATTGGAGATTTAGCAAAACTAAAAAGAAACGGCGGAACTAAATTTCCAATTATTGTTGGGGGTAGATACGCAATCTATCTTTCAATCACAAATATAAAAGACATTCCACCATTACCTGAGGGTGTGAACATACTTCATCTCAACAGTCTCACAAGTCCAGAAGGGTTGAATATACCTGAGGGTGTGAGGAGTCTTTCTCTTGACGGTCTCAAAACTGCAGAAGGGTTGAATATACCTGAGGGTGTGAGGAGTCTTTCTCTTGACGGTCTCAAAACTGCAGAAGGGTTGAAGATACCTGAGGGCGTGGGGGTACTTGATCTCAACGGTCTCACAACTGCAGAAGGGTTGAAGATACCTGAGGGTGTGAAGCATCTTTATCTCAACGGTCTCACAACTGCAGAAGGGTTGAAGATACCTGAGGGTGTGAAGCATCTTCATCTCAACAGTCTCACAAACCCAGAAGGGTTGAATATGCCTGAGAGGGTGGTGTGGCTTGAACTCAAGGGTCTCCCAAGTGCAGAAGAATTTCCACCACCTCCTAATGATTTAGAAAGACTATTTGTTAGCCAACATATGAGTGATGAAGAATTTAATAAACTCAAAGAGCAATATCCTCATATTGAAATTAAGTGATGATAATCAGAAGAAAATAATAACCACCTACACAATCAACCCATATCTGTGCCACTTGCACTTGTGTGAGATATAATAAGAATATATGAACAAGCACGACAAGGGCAATATAATCAAAGTTGATGGTTCAATTGAAACATTTGACAAGAAAAAATTACAGGAATCAATCATCCGTTCTGGCGCAACGATGGATGTCTCAAACAAAGCAGTAGAGCATATAGAAAAATATCTGAGGGGTAGCATAAGAACGGATGAGATATATCGCAGGGTGTTCTCTTTTCTTAAAACACACAACAAAAAAAATGCCATGAGATATTCATTAAAAAGAGCACTGCTTCATTTTGGTCCGACAGGTTTTCCTTTTGAGCGTTTTGTTGCTGAGTTGTTCAATATGCGTGGTTACAAAACTAAAGTGGGGGAAGTAATCTCTGGTCGCTGCGCATCACACGAAGTGGATGTATTTGCAACAAGCGGTTCAGAAAAAATAGCCATTGAGGTTAAATTCCACAACAAACAAAGATACAAGACAGATATGAAAACAGCCCTTTATATAAAAGCCCGTTTTGATGACCTTCTTTCTCGGACACCTTCCTCTTTAATGATGGGAAAAATTACAAAAGGCTTGTTGGTAACAAACACACACTTCACTTCAACGACAATAAGATATGCAAAGTGTGTCGGCTTGGAAATAATTGGTTGGGGGTATCCCAAAAGAAAGGGGAATTTGCAAAATTTAATTGAAGATGAAAAGATACACCCAATCACCTGTCTTACTTCACTTGATGAATCTGATATGAGGCAACTTTTTGCCCATAATTTAGTGTTGTGTCGCGATGTTGTAAAAGAAGGCAATCACCTAAGACATCTCGGCATAGCGCCATCAAAGGTCGCGAAATTAGTTAATGAAAGCATTGAACTCTGTTCGTAATGTCTGCAGATGCTATACAATAATAACAATGAAGGGAGTAGATGAAATAAGGCAATTATTTATATCAAAAATGAAAGAGGGCGGTCATCACATACTGCCTTCTTCATCACTGGTTCCTGAAAACGACACAACCACTCTTTTTACTGGCTCAGGGATGCAGGCGTTGATATCTTATTTATCAGGAGAGAAACATCCTTGTGGCTCCCGACTTGCAAACTCTCAAAAATGTTTTCGTGCTGAAGATATTGAAGAAGTGGGGGACAACAGACACACAACTTTTTTTGAGATGCTTGGTAACTGGTCTCTTGGCGACTATGGAAAAAAAGAGCAGATAACAAATCTTTTTAACTTTCTTACAGACAAGAAATCCGGTCTTGGGTTGAACCCCGAAAAACTTTTTATCACCGTCTTTATAGGCGATGAAAAAGCAGGAATACCGCGGGATGATGAAAGCGCAGGGATATGGAAAGAACTTTTTGAAGGTGTTGGCGTTGAGGCAGGTGTTGTGGATATAGGTTCAGTCAAAGATGGTGACAAAAGAGGAATAAAAGATGGCGAGAGAATTTTCTTTTATGATGCAGTAAAGAATTGGTGGAGTCGGGCAGGTAGCCCACAAAATATGCCCGATGGTGAAATAGGCGGAGCAGACACAGAAGTATTTTTTGACTTTGGCATAGATCAAAACAATGTAGAACCAAAACCCCACCCAAATTCCGAGTCAGGCAGGTTTGTTGAAATAGGCAATTCAGTTTTTATGGAATATATCAAAAAAGATGGCTCATTTATCCCTCTGCCACAAAAAAATGTTGACTTCGGTGCCGGACTTGAACGCTTGAGTATTGCAACTATGAACAAACCAGATATTTTTCTTTGTGACGCGCTTTCCCCTCTTGTGAAGACAATAGAAAAATGTTTGGGGGTTTCGTATGAAAATGAATCACACAAAAAAGGGATAAGGGTCATTGCTGACCACCTCCGTGCATTTGCTTTCATAGTTGCTGACGGGATTTTGCCCGACAAAGAAGAAAGAGGATACATAGCAAGACGACTTTTGAGAAGAGCACTGCTCCACAAAATATTTCTTAATGAAAACAGCGAAACGACGCTACCCCTGTTTGACACCATAGCAGACACATACAAAACAACCTACCCCCACATTGCAGAGAAAACAGAAGAAATAAAAAAAGTGTTTGATGAGGAAGAAAAGAAATTTTCCTCCACCCTAAAAAAAGCAAAAAAACGATTTGATGATATTGTCGCCAACGGCAAAGATCTTTCTGGAGAGGATGCTTTTGCCCTACAGAGTACATATGGTCTACCCCTTGAAATGATAAAAGTCCTTTCAAAAGAAAGCGGAGTGGATTTTAATGAGAGTGATTACCTGAAAGCGATGGAGCAACACAAAAGAAAATCAAGAGAAGAATCAGAGGGCAAGTTCAAGGGAGGACTTGCCGACACGAGTGAAATGTCTGTTAAATACCACACTGCCACACATCTTTTACACCAGGCACTTCGTGATGTTCTTGGCGACAGAGTAGAACAAAAGGGAAGTAACATAACAAAAGAGCGATTGAGATTTGATTTCTCACACCCACAAAAACTAACAGACGATGAAATAATCAAAATTGAAAATATAGTAAATGAAAAAATCAAAGAAGGTCTTGAAATTACCAAAATTGAAGTAACAAAAGAAGAAGCAAAGAAAATGGGCGCACTATGTTCTGCCGATGACAAATATGGCGATATGGTGACGGTGTATAGCATAGGTGATTACAGCAAAGAATTTTGTGGTGGACCGCATGTCACAAACACTCGCGACCTTGGAACATTCAAAATAACAAAAGAAGAATCTGTAAGCAAAGGAGTAAGACGAATCAAAGCACAGCTTGGTTAGTTTTGAACTTTTATATGAGATATAATAAGAATATATGAAAGAGAATAAAGGCATAGATTTTTTGAGAAGCAACAACCCAAACATACATAAAACGATGGGAGGACCTGCGAGGAGGGAGA